>JBIOHE010000225.1:0-7242 GCA_044448725.1 Sphingobacteriales bacterium
AAATATACCTTACGAAACCCGCGTCAGCAACTTCGGAAGCCGACAGTGAACCATCGCCATCAATATCCCCGTACCTGGTTTCCGGCGCGAGGTAATGAAACAGGATGTAGGATACAAGGAAAAGTGAGGAAAAGCAAAAAGCCACAATATTTGTCCGCTTGTGGGCTGTTACCCTGCCATTTTTTATAAAATACAAGGACAAAACAAGCAAAATGCTGCACGTACCGTTTAGTATGGCATTGAGCTGTGGTAGGTAATGTGTAAATGAAGGCACAACAGCAGGCGCCGGGATGAGCCGGCGGTTTAAAATAAGCACCACTGCAAATACAAACACGGATACTGCCGCCACAAAACGAAATATAAATTTATCGGTCATTTTATTTTTTGATTTCACCGATTATTTTCTTTTATGATTTCACCGATGGTTTATTGATTTATTTTTTCCTAATCTCTAATCTCCAACCCTAATACAAGGGCTTATCGTGTTTATTTATCTCCTCGGATATCAATACTTTAATTTCATCATTCAACCTGTTAACATCATCGGTAGAGGCGCCGGTATAGTAGCCCCTTATGCGCCTTTCCTGGTCAATTAACACCAACTTATCACTGTAAATAAAATCATCCTTGCCTGTTTGCAGGGCGTTAACCAAAAAACCATTCCGGGCAAGTTTATATACTGTACTTGTATCACCGCTTAAAAACAACCAATTCTTTGAAACCGGGTTAAAGGTATTAGCATACTGTTTTAAAACCTGCGGCGAATCCCTTTCCGGATCAACAGTTATCGAAACAAAATCCACCATGCGAATTTTGGCATAAGCTGATGCCAGCAGATTTATATTGCTATTTATTAATTTACAAACACTGGGACAATGGGTGTAAAAAAAGCCGGCAACAAATATTTTTCCGTCGAAAGTTTTCAGCGATACCGGATTGCCGTTCTGGTCTGTCAGTTTAAAATCGGGCAGCGTGTGGTATATTGTATCAGGTATGTCCTTGCCTTTAACCCGGTGAGTGGTTTTAGCAATTTCTTTAGGACCGAAAACAGGTAAAGCGTGGTACCGGTTTTTACCTTCAACAACCAGTAAATAATATAAAAATCCCGGTACTGCCAATACGAGCACCAGGATCAGAATTTTTTTCAATACGCGTACTATCTTCATTAGCGCCTCAAATCAATCCAATAATGGCTCTCATTTGTAAGCACCAGTATTAAACCGATTATAAAAAGAATAGGCAATATAATAGCAAGGGCCAGGCCAACCTTTTCAAACTTTAAGTGCATAAAGTATGCAACTATATAAAACGCCTTAAACAGCGTTAATACAATATAAATAGGGTTTATCCAATGCGATGATATACCGTAATGCGGCCCAAGGTAAAGCGCTATAAAAAACTCTAAACTGGTTATACCCAACAATATGTATAACACATGCATTATTTTTTTCTTAGTCATTCCATGGTCACCATGTTCGGCACTTTCATGGGTGTGTAACTGTGTTGTCTCTGCTGACATATCTATATCGTATTAAATTATCAAACCAAATAAAAGAAAGTAAATACAAACACCCATACTAAATCTACAAAGTGCCAGTAAAGGCCCACTTTTTCGATCATTAAATAGCTGCCGCGTTTTTGATAGGTGCCGAATAAAACGTTAAGAGTGATTATAATATTGATGATCACACCCGAAAATACGTGAAATCCGTGAAAACCTGTTATAGTGAAAAACAAATTAGCAAACTGTTGTGATGTCATCTGCTCCTGCGAAAGCGGAACGCCTGCTTTAAAAAACTCCTTTAATGTTTCCGGATTTGGGATATGTCCCCACCAAAAACCTTCGCTATGCAGGTGGCTCCATTCCAATGCCTGGCAGCCTAAGAACATTAATCCGCCTACGATTGTGAACAGCATCCATATCAGCACTTCTTTTCTTGAGTTACGGTGACCGGCTTCAACAGCAAGTACCATGGTAACAGAGCTCAGGATGAGGATAAGCGTCATCAAACCAACAAACACCAATGGCGCCCCATGTGGTATAAGGCCGGGGAATGATTGAAATACCAAAGATGGCGATGGCCATGTAGGCGCGCTGAAACGTAAGGCTCCGTAAGAGATCAATAAAGATGAAAATGTGAATGCATCCGATAGTAGGAAAAACCACATCATCATTTTACCATATTCTACATCAAAAGGCGATTTGCCGCCGGACCATGGCGTTGATTTTACCTCATCAACTGGGTGTGCTACTGCTGTACTCATTTGTACCTGGTTGTTTGTTTTAATATTGGTTCAAAAGTAAAAAAACATACAGATAAATCCATATAATATCGAGAAAATGCCAAAAAATAGATGTCATTTCCATCTTAAAAAGGTTTATTACCTGCGAAGTGTTGCGATAAGAGGCCCTAAGTGTATTAAGCAATACCCATAAACCGGCAAAAACGTGAATTAAATGAATCCCGGCAAAAACATAAATAAAGGTGTGCGATGCGTTAGAATCGGTAAAACGGATGTCCATTTTATAGGCTAACACATAAAATGCATAGAACTGTGCTATAAAAAAAGCGATCCCTAAAAAGAAAGTCATCCACAAATAAAGCCGTTGCTTTTCAAGCTGACTTTGTTTGGCCGCCCTCGAAGCGATAAACAGGGTTACACTACTCATCACAATAATAATTGTACTGTATAAAAATGCACGTGGCATTATAACATCAAGGCCATGTCCCCTGCCCCCGCTGTAAACTATAAAACCGCTGCTCCATGCCGCAAAAAGCATGAACGACGTGAATATAAATATCCACATATTAAATTTTTTGGCGCCCAGGTTAACCTTTTCCTCTTGTTGTATCTGTGCCATCATTTCCCCTTTCCTATAAAATCAAATAAAAACATTAATTGCACTACCGGCAAATAAATAAAAGACCCGTACATTAACCGCTTTGCCGATTCTATTTTTAATGTCCGCAAAAGCGTAAACGCAAGGTATAAAAAAATCAAACTGAAAACCAGCGAAACCCCGCCAACATAATATCCGCCAAAATGGTACCAGGTAGGTAATAAGCTTACCGGCACCAAAATTAAAGTAAATATAAAAGTAACAATCGCGCTGGTTAAATTTCTTTTACCGGTTGGCAGCAGCCTGAAACCTGCAAGCTTATAATCATCATCAAGCACCCATGCAATAGCCCAAAAATGCGGGAACTGCCATATAAATTGAATACTAAACAAAATCAATGCAATGGCATCTACCTGCTCATGTGCTGCAACATAACCTATCAGCGGCGGCAAGGCCCCCGGTATAGCACCCACAAAAACAGCAACAGGCGACTTACGTTTTAATGGTGTATAAGCAAACGCATACAACAAAATAGAAAACACCGAAAGATAACCTGTTGTAAAATTAAGACTTCCTAAAAGGTAAGTGCCGCAAATACCCATAAATAACCCGAGTACCAAAGCCTGCCCTGTGGTCATTCTTCCGGCAGGGATCGGGCGGTCGGCGGTACGCCGCATTAAACGGTCAAGGTCTTTTTCAATAATTTCATTGAAGCAGTTTGCCGCCGCGGTAACCAAAAATCCGCCTACGATTAACATAAGCCAGTGGATCCAGTTGATCTGACCATTCACCCTGCTGCCAATTAAAAATGAGATGGACGCAGAAAATACGACCAAAAATGTAAGCCGTAATTTTACCAGTTTAGAAAAGTCGCTCCATTTCATTTATAGCCCCCCTGTCCTTTGGCTGATTGATATAAATTCAGCATCAGATAAAACTGACCTCCAAATATAAGGCTTGCCAGTACAATATGCGATGCCTGTGCTGCAGGCGGCAACGACCAGTAGGATAATAATATACCTGTAACGATTTGCAGCATGATCATCAAAAAAGTAAAACTCATTATTTGCTGTTGCAGCGAATGCCTGTTAAACGTGCCGCGCACCAAAGCATAAAGCACAACGTTAACAAGCAACACCAAAACAGCTATGTCCCTGTGCTGAACAAATATTGCCCCGGCGCTACTTATCCAGTCTTCGCGGTAGCCGCCCTGCAGGTGACTTGCCACGGCATCTATCTTCTCCCGCACCCCGGTGCCGAAAACAATTTGAAGTACAGATATTATCAGGGCAAAAACAGTAACTACATGTGTTATTGGCCCCACATTTAGTTTATGCCTGCCGTAAACCCTGGCAAGATGATAAGTACTGATGCTTAAAGCCAGAATTCCAAGGGCCAGCATTATGTGTACGGTAACTATCCATGACACCAGGTTGGTTGACACTACAATGGACCCAAGCCACGCCTGAAAACCTACAAGTACTACATTAACAATACTTAAAAAGGATATCAAATTACACTCGCCACGGTAGCTGAAAGAAAAAACCGCAGTTAACAATAATAAGATTCCCGAAAGGGCGCCGATAAGCCTGTTAATATATTCAGTCCAGGTTTTGGCGGCATTAAATTCTTCAGGAACGAGTATTGATCTGTCTTCCCTGATACGGCGGGCCAAATCCCCATATCCGAAAACATCAAGTGTTTTAGCAAATCTCAGATTTTTAGCTGCACGCCCCGATATATACTTCTCTTTATAATCTTTGGGCAATTGCGAAGCGTTTGTCGGAGGCACATACTGTCCGAAACATTTTGGCCAATCAGGGCAGCCCATTCCCGAGCCTGTACTACGAACTATTCCGCCTGCAAGTATCAATATAAAGAGCAGAACAATTGCAATTAGGTTTATTTTTTGAAACCTGATCTTTGAAGCGGATGTCCTCATTTATTAAGTCCAAAGCCTAAAGTACCAAGTCTGAAGTCCTAAGTCCAAAGTCCTAAACAAATGTTTATCAAACTTTTACTTAAGACTTCAGACTTAGAACTTCAGACCTTATTTTACTTCTTCGTTAGCTTTATTTAAAACAACCCACTTATTGTATTCCGCCAAACCGGCAGGGTTATCTTCAAAATCGTGAGGAAGATTTGAACCCATTGTTTGGCTAAATGGCACTGTTTGCGGAATAAAATCTTCCTCCTGCCCTGGTTTACTGTAGTCATACGGCCAGCGATATACGGTAGGGATCTCTCCTATCCAGTTACCGTGAACATGTTCGACAGGCGCAGTCCATTCTAATGTATTGGCTTCCCATGGATTTTGTACCGCCTTTTTACCCCAGAATATAGAGTAAACAAAATTTACAATAAAGGCAACCTGTGCAAAACCCGACATGATAGCCGCCCAGGTGATAAATGTGTTTACAGTTAACCAGTGGTTAAAAGCAGGAAACTCGGTCATTGCATAATAACGACGGGGAACACCGTCAAGGCCCATAAAGTGCATCGGGAAAAATACCAGGTACGCCCCGATAAATGTTACCCAAAAATGCAGGTAGCCTAAACGTTCGTCCATCATTCTGCGGAACATCTTGGGAAACCAGTGATAAACGCCTGCAAGCATCCCAAAAATAGCAGCCGATCCCATTACAAGGTGGAAGTGGGCAACCACAAAGTAAGTATCATGCAAATTGATGTCCAGGGCAGCATTACCCAGGAAAATACCGGTTAAACCACCGGAAATAAAGAATGAAACCATCCCGATAGCAAAAAGCATAGCCGGTGTAAAACGGATATTACCGCGCCACAGGGTAGCCAGCCAGTTAAAGGTTTTTACAGCTGATGGTACCGCAATAATTAAAGTAGTGATCATAAACACACCACCAAGGAATGGGTTCATCCCGGTAACAAACATGTGGTGACCCCAAACAATGAATGATAATACTGTGATACCTATCAGCGAGTAAACCATCGCATGGTAACCAAAGATTGGTTTACGTGAGTTTACCGACATCACCTCTGAGGAAATACCCATAGCAGGCATGATAATAATATATACCTCGGGGTGGCCCAGGAACCAGAACAAATGCTGGAACAATATCGGGCTACCACCTTCATAAGGCTGTACCTGTCCGTTTAATACTATATCTGAAAGATAAAAGCTTGTTCCAAAGCTGCGGTCAAAAATCAACAAAACAACACCTGCAACCAATACAGGGAAGGCTAATACACCCAAAACAGCAGTTAAAAACAATGCCCAAACAGTTAAAGGCATTTTCCAAAGGTCCATACCTTTGGTACGCATATTTAACACCGTACTTACATAGTTAATACCGCCCATCAATGAAGAGGCAACGAAACAAACCATACTGATAAGCCAAAGCGTCATACCCATACCGGAGCCGGGCATAGCTTTCGGCATTGCCGACAATGGAGGATATATTGTCCAGCCGCCGCTGGCCGGCCCCTTTTCAACAAAAAAGGCAGACAGCATAATGATACTTGCGATCAGGAAGAACCAATAGGATAACATATTCACAAATGGCGACGCCATATCACGGGCGCCTATCTGTAAGGGGATCAGCAAATTTGCAAAGGTACCGCTCAGGCCCGCTGTCAACACAAAAAACACCATGATGGTACCGTGAATGGTAACCAGCGACATATAAAAATCAGGGCTCAAACGGCCGCCGGGTGCAAAACGTCCCAATAATGTTTCCAGCAAAGGGAATGACTTATCCGGATAAGCCAACTGAATCCTGAACAAGAGAGACAAAATCATTCCTATGAATGCCATGGTAATCCCTGTGATCAGGAATTGTTTGGCAATCATCTTATGATCCTGGCTAAATACGTAGGTATTTAAAAAAGTGGCTTTATGATGATGTTCGTGACCTTCCTCGTGATTTAAAACTCCGTGATCGTGAACTGCTAATGTTGACATACTCGCTAATCTTATATTAATTATTTAACGCTAACCTGTTTGATGATATCTGTCCGCTAACAGATGGTTTTATTTCAGCAATTTTTAAATCCGCTTTCAACTGATCAGTTAAATAGGGTTTTTGTTTTGCTATCCATTCCTGGTATTCTTCTTCCGAAACTACACGGACAACTTTCTGCATGTTGTAGTGACTTCCCCCGCATATTTTATTGCATAATAGCATGTATTCAAATTTGGGGTTATCTGTTTTTATGCGCATATCAGCAGTAGTGATTGTTGGCACAAATTTGAAAAAAGTAGGTAATCCCGGAACCGCATTTATCTGAACACGGAACTGCGGCAGATAAACGCTATGAATAACGTCCTGGGCGTGAACATTGAGCCTTACGGCCTTATTAACCGGCAATACTAAAGTATCGGCCTGAAGGTCATCAAAACTGTTACGGTCAGTATAATCAACACC
>JBIOHE010000226.1:0-7228 GCA_044448725.1 Sphingobacteriales bacterium
AAACATAATGTTAAATAATGTTAAATTGCGCCAAGGGAGCCCATGTTTGGCCAATATTATTTGTTTTTTACATGATAATTTGTTTTATTTGAATTAACAAATTTCTTTACCCCTAACAAACACGCTATAGATAAAACTCTACTTAAAAGATTTTTTTAATTAAACTTAGTGGTTTTTCTATGGATTTTCAAGTGCAAAGTGATCAGGATTTAATCCATCATTATATTTCAGGTGATGAAGCCGGATTGGTTGAACTGATACGCCGTTATCAATCAAAAATTTACACTTCCATTTATTTGCTGGTAAAAGATGAATATCTTGCTGAGGATATTTTTCAGGATACTTTTATTAAGGTGATCAATACACTAAAAGCAGGTAAATATAACGAAGAGGGCAAGTTTTTGCCCTGGGTAACCCGTATCGCCCATAACCTGGTGATCGACCATTTCCGTCGCGAAAAACGCGCCCCTATGATCAGTAATGGCGATGACTTCGATATTTTTGAAGTACTTGGTAATTATGATGAAAGCACTGAAGACCGTATGGTGCGCGAACAAACATATAAAGACCTTAAAACGTTGATCCACTTATTGCCTGCCGAACAAAAGGAAGTATTAATTATGCGCCATTTCGGGGATATGAGCTTTAAAGAAATTGCCGATATTACCGAAGTAAGCATCAATACTGCCCTTGGCCGTATGCGTTACGCCCTCAATAACCTGCGTAAAATGATGCAGAGCAAGGAAATGAGTCTTAAGAATTAGAGATTAGAGACCGGAGATTAGAGATTAGAGATTAGTTGGGTTGCCTAATCTCCGGTCTCTAATCTCTACCCTCAAATAAATTTCATTAAAATTTCATCTTCGTAAAATATTCTGATTACGCCGTCGTTAGTATGAGTAAACCGATTACAAAAAAAGCGTATGGAAGAAACTTTTACAACAACTTTAAATTTACTTACTAACAAAGCTAAGGTGAACGAGGAATTACAGGAGAATTTGGAAGGCGACGAATTAATGTTTTATTATTCACTTCGCGCTGATTTGAATCTTTTGGAAAAGACCCCGAAACTTCAAACCATCCACCACATCCTCGATTATTCAAAAAGTTTTCGTTAGTAGTTTAGCTACCGAACTGGTTCACATTTCATCGCCGTTTGTTTTTAAACATCAGATGAATTGTGAACCTTTCCATTTTAGTCATTAGTCATTGGGGCTTTTTTTCAAGTCTCCCCTACCGGGGGAGATTTAGAGGGGGCTTGGGTCATCGCGTCGAGGATGGTTGGCTGATGAAAAGGAACGAAGGAAAATCATTTACGCTTTAAAAGAAGCAATATCCGGAGTCAGAAGAGCGATCGGGTACTGTATCTTGTCCCGTTCTTACTGAGAATATGGCATTGCCTTCTGTAACAATGTAACCCTTTTCCATGTCTAATGTAAAATTAGCATTCCATAAATCATAATTTAAAAAAACTACGTTATTTAGTGTGATGAAGAAAATTATTGCCCCCCTGCTTATAATGGTGATTGCCTTAACAGGTTTTACCCTGTCAACAAGCACCGTAACCCGTTCGGCTATTACATTTAAAATAAAAAATATGGGCATCGGAGTCGAAGGCTCATTTGCTGGTTTACAGGCGGATGTTAAATTTGACCCTGCCGATTTGCTGAAGAGCAACATCAGCGCGTCGGTTGACGCCGCTTCTATCAATTCAGATAATTCAAGCCGCGACGACCATTTGAAAGAAGAAGATTTTTTTGATGTGGCGCATTACCCGAAGATCACCCTGAAGTCGGTAGCGTTTAAACACAAAAGCGGCAATAATTATACGGGACAGTTTAATCTCACCATTAAAGGAAAAACAAAATTGATAGATATTCCATTTACTATTTCCGAAAAAGGGAGTACCCAGAGCTTTAAAGGCAGCTTTAAGCTAAACCGCCTTGATTTTGGTGTAGGCGATAGTAGTTTGATCCTTTCCGACGAAGCAACCGTTAATATCGATACTGAAGTTAGAGATTAGAGATCAGAGATCAGATATTTTGTTTGGTTCAAAAAGTCCGAAAGGAAAAAAACAAGGTCAAACTTTTCATTTAAAACTAATCTCTAATTAACTAACCTCTAATCTCCAAACCGTACCTTTACAGGTATGAAATTACGGATACTTGTTTTGATCAACGCGGCAGCGGTGGCCATTACGCTTTCTGCTGTAAATTATTATTTCCAGCATAGCTTATATTATGTAACCATTACTTTCCTGGTGACCATAGTTACCAGTTTTTTGGTTTTCTATTACCTGATAGAGAAATATGTTTACTCGAAAGTAAAACTTATTTACAAACTCATTCATAATTTAAAACTCGGCCGCGATTTACGTGATGCGTTGGGCGAGCATATCAGTGCCGATCCCATCAATGACGTGGAACATGAGGTAAAAGAATGGGCCAGGGAAAAGAAAAGCGAAATTGATGAACTGCGGAAACAGGAAAAATTCCGCCGTGACTTTTTATCCAATATATCGCATGAATTTAAAACCCCGCTCTTCGCCATTCAGGGTTACATCGAAGCTATCCAGGATGACAATTTTGAAGACAAGGAACTGGCAGAAGACTTTTTAGCAAAAGCCGCCAAGAATGTTGACCGGCTTAGTTACCTGATCAATGACCTTGATGAAATATCAAAACTTGAATCGGGCGAGATCCCCATTAACCTCACCAGGTTTAAGATAAACGACCTTATAAAAGAGGTTTTTGAATCAATGGAGGTAAAGGCGCGGCAACATAACATTAAATTAATATTCAAACAAAAATATGATGAGCCGATTTTGGTAAATGCCGACCGTGAGAAGATAAGACAGGTGCTGGTTAACCTTATAGACAACTCATTAAAATACGGAAAAGAAGAAGGCAACACCTCCGTAAGCCTGTTTGAATTGCATGATCAGGTGCTGGTAGAAGTTACGGATGACGGCATCGGAATTGAAGAAAAATACCTTCCACGCTTATTTGAGCGCTTTTTCAGGACAGACTCCAGCCGGTCACGACAGATAGGGGGCTCAGGTTTGGGACTTGCTATCGTAAAACATATTATTGAGGCCCATGAGCAAACAATTAATGTACGCAGCACCGAGGGCATGGGTTCAACATTTGGGTTTACCTTACAAAAATCCAAGCAGACTTTACCTTTCCCTAACATCCCGGTTTTAACGAATTAACATTAATTTAACATTCTAAAGTTACCTTTGCCCAAATCCCACTCAAAATGTCACTTAACAGCATATTTCAATATTTTGTTCCGAAAAATAAAAAATTGTTTTTCCCGCTGTTTGAACAGGCGGCCAGCAATGCAGTTACCATGGCTACCATACTGGTAGAAACAGTAAATTCAACTAACCCGGCCATGCGCGAAGAACTGATCAGGCAGATTGATAGATTGGAAAACAAGGGCGACGAAATTACGCACCAGATATATCTTGAACTTGGAAAGAACTTTATCACTCCTTTTGACCGGGAAGATATCCACATGTTAGCATCGGCAATTGATGATGTTGCTGATAATATCCAGGGTGCAGCAAACCGCATGAGCCTTTACCGCATTGATGATTTTAATGATCACATAAAAAAGCTGTCGGATTTGATATTGCAAGGGAGCGCAGAGTTGGAGAAGGCTGTAAGGGAACTAAGGGATTTGAAGAATGTGAGGGCTATTGCCGATTCCTGCATTCGTATTAACAGCATTGAAAACCAGGCAGATACTATTTTCGACCGCGCAGTCGCCGATTTGTTTTTATATGAAACAGACGCCATACGGCTCATAAAATATAAAGAGATCTTATCTTCGCTGGAAACAGCTACCGACATGTGCGAAGATGCAGCTAATGTTATGGAATCTATTTTAGTTAAAAACGCTTAAATACTAAATGTTCACACCTTTACTTATTGTTGTTATTTGCCTTGCCGTAATATTTGCTGAAAGTTGTTCTTTAATGTTTTTCTGCCGGAAATTTATTTATTTTAGCCTTTAAAAAATCGGAATACTAAACCCCTTATTTAGATGAAAAAAATATTATTACTAATCCCGTCCCTTGTCGTATTTATTTCGCTTTCCAGCTTTAGTACCTTAAATAGAGGTTCGGAAACAGCCCAGCCCATTATCCCTTCCGCATCGGAAATTGGAAAAGGTTTAAAACAAGCCTTGTTGCAGGGGACCGCTAAAAGTTCAGACAAGCTTTCGGCTGTTGATGGCTTTTTTGCTAATGCTGCCGTAAAAATACTCATCCCGCCCGAAGCGAAAAGCGCTGAAAATACTTTACGCGACATTGGTCTGGGTAGTTTATGCGATAATGTGATCCTCTCCTTAAACCGTGCTGCCGAGGATGCTGCAAAACAAGCAAAACCCATATTTGTTGATGCTATTAAACACATGTCTTTGCAGGATGTAACCAATATTTTGCTCGGGCCACCGGATGCTGCAACACAATATTTTAAAAAGAATACTTCGGCGGCTTTGGTTTTAGCATTTAAACCCGTTATCCAAAAAAGTTTAGATAAGGTTGGCGCTACAAAGTATTACGGCGATTTCGCAAAAGAATATGATAAGATTCCGTTTGTAAGCAAAATAAACCCTGATATCAGCGATTATGCAACACAAAAAGCTATAGACGGGCTGTTTATTGAGATTGCTGTCGAAGAATTGAATATCCGGAAAAATATAGGCGCGCGCCCAACCCCTTTAATGCAAAAGGTTTTTGGCTTTGCTGCAAGTAAGCTGGGTAACTAAACGTAATACGACTACTTTGTTTTTGTAAACCTGACACGCAAATTCACTTTTTCAGGTTTCTTGTTTGAATTGCCAACCCAATCAGGGCCATCGTTTATAAGGTCAAGGGCTGCCTGGTCGGTGGCCTTGCTTAATCCTTTTTTAACTTTAATGGCTGTAATTGCGCCATTTAAATCAACCATAAATGAAAGGCTAACAACGCCGGCTTTTCCATCAGGCGAAACGGCGTTGTCTTTTAAATATTTCCGGAAACTGCGCCATCCTGATTGAGGATGGGCGGCTATAGCAAGAGGCTCTTCTGTGTTTTTTTGAGAAGTGCCATACCCTGTAACAACAACTTCGTTTAACGAACTGCCGGCAGGCTGGAGCAAAATGGTTTTCAGCGAATCGCGGTTGCGGGTATTTAATTCACGGGTTTGATAGCCGATAAAAGCAACAACCAACTTTGTTTTACTACTGTCGGCCGGTAACGTAAACTGACCATTCATGTCGGTAACTGCACCTATATTGGTGCCGCTTACTTTTATAGTGGCGCCCACAACAGGTAATCCGTCATCCTTGCCAAGTACCCTACCTTTTAATATTTTTTTTGACGAAGCATAGCTCTTTTTTAGTGAAGGAATTTCATTCAATACCTGCATGGTTTTACCATTGAGGATTGCCCCGTTCTGCTGCCGCAGGGAGGTGTTACTATTGTTTACGCTGACGCCCGCTACATGCCCCTGTAGTAGTTGTATAGCAGTGGTATCCTTATGGGTTTTTAAATTATCCGGCACAGCAACAGTTTTATCAGCAGTAATATCCTTTTTTTTGGTTGCGTTGTAATCCATCACTACCATTTCATCCAACGGGGTAGTATCTTTTTGCACCGAGTCTTTTATGTTGGCATTGGCTATTTCATTCACCGGAAGGGGAACGCTTTTAAAAACGCTAACCGTTGTATCCGCCTTAGCCGTCTGCTGTTTTTGGGTGAGCGTATGCGGCATTTTGCTCAGGGCAACTGGGATAGCCTGTTGCGGGAACACCGGTTTCAAAGTATCAGCCAGCGCCGGTTTAATTTCAGGTTTAACGGTCAATGCAAGTTTGGGCGTTTTAGCAAGATGATTTTCATTAAAAAACCACACCCCGGCAGCACAGATAATTAATACCGATGCGGCAATGCTCATCAACCTCCACGGAATAATTCGCCTTTCTTTTGGGGCTGTACGCTTTTTTAAACGATCTGTCAGCACATCCAATTTTGACTGCTGGTCGCCGCCGGTCAGTTCAAAGCCTTCAAGTGCATCCATTAAAAAGGGATCCTCCTGGGCACGTCTTTCCATCTGGTGCATCGCATTGGCATCCAGTTCTCCCTTCAGGTATTTATTTATTTGCGATATGTCTGTTTCTCTTTTACTCACTATTTCTCTCCAGGCAAATTTTAAGGTTCCTTTTGCCGTTCTGTATATAACTTTTCACCTCGTTTAAATTAAAACCGGTAAGTTCAACTATTTCCCTGTAACACTTTTCATTAAAATAAAACAGGCGGATGCTTTGTTTTTGGGCTTCATTCAACTTATCCATACAATTTTCCAATGCCACAATCGCCGCTTCACGGTTATTATCATCAGGATGCAAAACAGGCGAAAATTCCATAAAATCATCCAAACCAACCAGCTGCATTTTTTTGCCCGATCGTAATTGCATCAAACAATAGTTGCGGCCCAGCACATATAACCACCCGCGGAATTGTTTGATCTCATGTTTTCTTGCCTTATCAATTAATTCCTCAAATATGCCCATCACCGCATCTTTGGCCAATTCCTCGTCGGCGAGGTGTTTCAGGCAAACACCATAAACCAAAGGCATATATTTTTCATAAAGACGCCCCAAAACAGCAACGTCGCCGTTTTGGCGGTAGCTGTTCAGCAGCTGATCATCGTCTGCATCATTGGGTTTAACCGGTTTATAAAAAAAAGTCATTACGGTGTGACAAAATTAATTTTTTTTAACGGTTTATGGAAATGTGTTCTTTTTAAACAGACCGCAACGTGTAGCTGGCATTATTTATTAGAATCAAGAGTCAAGAACCAAGAGTCAGGAAAACAGCCTGGCAGGTGTATAAACCTGCCTGCCGGCAGGCAGGTCCGTCAACAAATAATATTTTAACCAACTAATATGGCACATTACCGGAAATGCACAGCTTTCTGCTTTTCTTTTGATTCCTGGTTCCTGACTCTTGGTTCTTTATTCGCACCCATATTATCACTCACGGTATGCAATTTTACCCAGTGTGCGCCACATTTTCCCCAGTTATCTGGCAGGAAATTCCCGGTGATATTTATTTTTTACTGAACCAAAATAAAATTAATGTGATTTTGCGCTTTACGGGGCATTATTTACTCCGGTACAATACTTGGCACATCAATTGCATATTATTGTTTATTGAAATAAACCAAGCGTATTGGTC
>JBIOHE010000227.1:0-7201 GCA_044448725.1 Sphingobacteriales bacterium
ATGGTTAATAGGGTGGGGACTTTTTGCAGGAGCAAAAAACAATTTTCATAAACCCGCATCATTTATATTGTTAGGGCTTGGCGGCATATTTTTAGTTACTGAAAATATCCCTCACTCCGGCAATGTTTTTTGGCCTTTAGCTATCATCGCATTTGGTTTATGGATGATATTAAGGCGGCACAGTAGTTTTGATAAGGACTATTGGGACAAGCGTTACAGCCATAAATGGGACTGGCGTACACATACAGGTTATAATCCGAATGAGCCGGGCGCAGCCGGGGCTTCGTCAACAGTTCCGCCAAATGGACCTTCGGGCTATCCCCCATTGGGCGATGACTATCTTGATGCCGTATCCGTTTTTGGAGGGGTAAAGAAAACCATTCTTTCCAAAGACTTTAAAGGCGGTGAAATCGTTAACATTTTTGGCGGCGCCGAACTCGATTTTACCCAGGCAGATATTAACGGCCGGGTGATCGTTGACTTTACCCAGGTATTTGGCGGCACTAAAATTATTGTGCCCTCACACTGGCAGGTAGTGTCTGACCTCGCAGCAGTTTTCGCAGGTGTAGATGATAAACGAATAAAAAGCACAGCTATGCCCAACAGTGATAAAATACTGGTACTAAAAGGTGTCTCGATTTTTGCCGGGATCGATATAAGGAGTTTTTAATTTATTGGTTGATTAAGTTGATCAGGTGAGTAGTTGGATTAAGTCGCCTTTAACAACTACTCACCCAATCCAACCCAATCAAGCATTCCAACCAACCCATGCCCACGTCAACAAATACAACAAGATTATATGCCGCATTTATAGTATGCGGGCTGGCATGGATCGGCCTGCAAACATATATTGTACATGGTTTTGGATTTATTTGGTTTATAGCCTTTACAGATGGGCTTGTTAGTTCCATTTTATTGGCTGCGGCATGCTGGTTAATCAATAATAACCTGCGTTATTATCAGCCGGGCAAGGGCAGTTATATCAATATATTAATTTGGATTGCTGCGCTGGCCGCTATTTGTACGTTTGGTTGCCGGTGGATACTTCCGCTTATAACGACTGGGGAGGCCTTTATCAATTTTTTAATAACTTCAGTAATTATCCGGGGTTTCATATTTTTTTTAGCGATTGGGTGGATGGCGATGATCAGTATTATTTACTATTCGCAAATAGACCAGAAAGAAAATGAGAGAAGGAAATCGGAAGCCGAAAAACTTGCCCGCGATGCCGAATTGTATAATTTGCGCCAGCAATTACAACCACATTTTTTGTTCAATAGTCTTAACTCTATAAATGCATTGATTGGCTTTAAGCCGGATGAAGCCCGCCGGATGATCCATCAGTTGTCTGATTTTTTACGCGGCACCCTAAAAAAGGACGACCAGCAGCAGGTCCCCTTAACGGACGAACTACAGCACCTGAACCTGTACCTTGATATTGAAAAGGTGCGTTTTGGGCATCGCTTGCAAACCGAAATAAGTTGTGATGAAAAAGCGGGTTCGGCCGTATTGCCCTCCATGCTGCTGCAGCCCATTGTTGAAAATGCCATCAAATTCGGCCTGTACGATACGACCGGCGATGTGGTAGTAAGTTTAAGGGCTGAAATGGATGGTAATTATCTGATACTGATGGTGCAAAACCCTTATGATCCTCAAACCTCAAGACCCAAACAGGGTACGGGTTTTGGCTTACGGGGCGTGCAGCGCAGATTATATTTGCTGTTTGCCCGAAATGATTTGATGGAAACTCACACAAATGATAATATATTTACAACTATTATTAAAGTACCGCAGTTGTAATATATGAAACGCGCCTTAATTATTGATGATGAACCTTTAGCCCGTATGGTGGTGAAGGAGTATTTACAGGAATTTCCTCAAATAGAGGTTCTGCAAGAATGCAGTGATGGTTTTGAAGGTTTGAAAGCCATTCAGCAGCATCAGCCCGACCTGATATTTTTAGATGTGCAAATGCCTAAAATAAACGGCTTCGAGATGCTCGAACTGGTTGACCAGCAGCCTGCGGTGATTTTTACCACTGCTTTTGATGAATATGCCATAAAAGCCTTTGAGGCCCATGCGGTTGATTACCTTTTAAAACCTTTTAATAAAGATCGCTTTAACAAAGCCATCGAAAAATACCTTGCCCAGGCCCCGAATGCGCCTTCGCCTAAAAAAACCGAAGAACTACTCGAAACATCCAATTCACCGGCGCAGCATGAGCGGATTGTGGTTAAAACCGGCACAAAAGTTAAGATCATCCCGGTACAGGATGTTATTTACCTGGCCGCTGATGACGATTATGTAAGTGTTTATACCAGCGAAGGCTCGTACCTGAAAAATAAAACGATGAACTTTTTTGAGCAAACGCTCGATCCGAGATATTTTGTGCGTGTTCACCGCTCCTATATGATCGCTATTCAGCAGATCACCCGCATCGACCCTTACGAAAAAGACGCCCACCTAGCCATCCTGAAATCCGGCGCTAAAATTCCGGTAAGCAAAACCGGGTATGTGAAATTGAAGCAGGTGCTGGGAATATAGGAGGATTTCGGAAGGAGGGATTTAGATTTTGGAATTAATTTAAATCTTAATGCAATAAAGTTGCAATAAATAAGTTTAGACAAATAAAAAACCTAAAACAATTTGTCTGATGTCTAAACTTATCTTAGGGTTGCTGCTGTCATTATTTTTGTTCAACCCAAAAAACAACCTGCCGGATAGCAAGCTGGCTAAAGATGTACGGGTAAAAGTATGGCCCAAACTGCAAAGCGAATTAACGGACAAGGGCCTTAACATCAATTCTGCTGTTTACCTCAGGATATTTAAGGATGAAAGCCTGCTGGAGATATGGATGAAATCAGGACAGCGGTATCAATTATTTAAAAGTTATGCAATCTGCTATTTTTCGGGAGGATTGGGTACGAAAACCCGTTCAGGTGATGGAAAAAGTCCCGAAGGATTTTATACTATAGAGCCAAGTCAGTTAAATCCGGTAAGCAGTTATTACCTCGCCATAAATATAGGCTACCCCAATAAACTGGAAAAATTGAAAGGTTATACCGGCGATGCCATTATGATACATGGGCACTGCGCATCTATTGGATGTTATGCGATGACCAACCCCGGCATCGAAAAAATTTACACTTTGGTTTATAAAGCATTTGAATCAGGCCGGCAAAAAATCCGGCTTGATATATTCCCATTCCGAATGGATGATCAGCAGCTAAAAAAGTATGCAACCAGCTCATATTTCCCATTTTGGAAAAGCATGAAACCGGGGTATGATCTGTTTGAAAAAAATCATATCCCGGCGCTTGCTACGGTCAAAAACCAGCAGTACTTTTTTCGGCATTAACAAACGGGTGCAACGTCATTCGGGTGTATAATCAGCTATTCGATTTGATCCAAAAATGTACAGAAATCTATTCACTTTTCGGCGTAATCAAACGTTTTATGGCGTTTAATCCCTATTAATCGGGCTAATGGCACATACTTTGCAAAAATTCAGACAGATAATTGATAACTAATCTAAATACAGTTTAACTTAATTTACTATACATCATGAAAAACCTATTTAAAACTTTAGCTTTTGCAGCTGCAATTTTTGCAGCCAAAACAAGCACGGCGCAACTAAATGTTGGCGCTCAAACTGCGACAAAAATTGTAACCCATGCGGTAATACCTTCTTTAACTACAACTGCAACTACCCAAAATGTAGTAAACAAAGCAGTTAGTGCTACCGGTAATGTAACCAGCCAGGTTGGTAATCAAACACAAACTGCTGTGCAGGCGGCTCAAACCCAGGCGGCAAGTGTAAGCAGTTCGGTTAGTAATCAAACACAGGCAACCGTTCAGGGAAGCCAGAACCAGGCTGCAACAGTTGTTGCAAATACTGATGCTAACCTTGCCGGCAATGGCAATAAAGACAATGCAAGCATTACCTCCTCTGCTAAAGGCAATGTGCCGGCAGGTAAAGGTAGTTTAAATGCCGGCGGTTCGGCTGCATCGGGCACCGCTTTAATGAATGGCGTCACAAAAAACAAAGCAAGCGCAGTAGCTGCTTTAAAGGCAAATGAGAAATCAGTGGTAAGTGCGAATACGACAAGAACTGTCGCTGCCGGCACCAAATCTGTTTCGGCGGCATCCCGCGTTGCCGCAAAATCATCAGCATCGTTCAAGGCAAGTGGCAGCAGGGCCCTTGTTAAATCAAGGGCTGCGGCAAATAAGGCAAGGAGCAGTATAGTCAGCAAAAAGCTGTCGGCAAACAGTAGCACCGGGGTAAGCGGCAATACAAAAACTGCTGCTTCGCCAACAAGGATCAGCGCTGCGTCTAAAACTTCAGCGTCTTCGGCAACAAGTGTTAAGGCCGGGAAAAAACAGGTTGGTTTAAAAGGATCAGCTTCATCGTCAGCCAGTGCTTCTGCTTCAAAAATGTAATCAATTTTAAAATATTCTGAAAATCAGGAAGGCCGGCTTTGGCCTTTCTGATTTTTTAAACCCTTTTCATTAATAAAAATCAATCATGAACCGGTCCGGGCTAATTGCCATACCCATAATCTTATTGCTTTTATCATTTAAAGTCTGCGGCCAGCAGTTGAAAGCAGATACCAGTGTGAATAAACAAGTGCCCAAAAGCCTGTTTATAAATGCCGGCTTGCAATACCTGTCCGAATTAACTTATGCGGGCCGCAGGGATGCAGCAAGTGTGCCGGTTTTGCTGCCAACCCTTACGCTTATATCCACCAAAGGTTTTTTTGTTGCCGGTATAGGCTATTTTGATATCAACGGTGCTAAAAGTGCGGCAGAGGGCTTAAGCATTACGCCTGGTTATGTTTTTTCATTTGATAAAAAGAAAGAATTTGGTGGCGTTATTTCCGCTACCAAGTATTTTATAACCGAAAAGAGTCCTATTATTCTTTCCTCATTTAATGCCACTGTTGACGGGCAATTGCATTATAACCCCGATAATATTGTGAAATTTACGGTTGATGCCAGCTACCGCTTCAGCAAGCAGGGTCCCAATGATGTTATTAACGATGTTGAATTATCCAAAGAGATGCAGCTTACAAAAAGCGGCAAAAACAGTAAGGATGGTTTAAAGATGACGCCCAGCTTAACGCTTTATAGCGGAACACAATCGTTTTATAGAACTTCCGGCAGTACACTGGCTAACTCATCGGTAATAAAAAACATTCTTTCGCCGGGGCAAACCACAACCACGCAAAATCAGCAGGTAAGGGAATATACCATTTTAGCCCTCAGCGGTTCGTTGCAGCTTACTTATGTGATAAAAACCTGGCAGATCAGCTTTACGCCTTATTTAATTCAGCCGTATCACCAGATTAATTACGCCAATAATACCCCGCAAAACGGTAGCTATTTTTTATTTACTACAGGGGTGAGTGTGACGTTTTAATGTTAGAGATTAGTGATTGGGGATTAGAGATTAGAAGAAGCCCGAAAGTTCGAAGGATAAGCCCGGCAGGTTAAAACTTCCATACTTTCAACATTATAACAGCACATCGCAGCATCTCTTCGCAGAAATCTTACAGAAAATGAAGACCGAATGTGGTTCCTGCCTAATGCAATGCAAACCGTTTAACATTCGGCGGGTTCTTTTTAAACTTTATTTTTTCCTCAATCAAGTCATAACCCCTTTGCATTCTCAACCAAAAATCTGCATTGCCCCCAAATACACCTTCAATCCTTAATGCAATATTAGGTGTAATAGATGCTTTTCCATTAGCTATTTTCGATAAGGTAAGCCTTGACACATCTAATAGATCCGCTGCTTTTCCAATGGTCAAATTATTAGCATCAATCACATCCTCTTTTAAAATTATACCGGGATGGATATTTGTACTGATAGCTCTTTCCATGATTGAAATATACAGTATTCAAAATGAGATTTCAAGAAAACGAGTAAATTTTTTATTAACACTGCAATGATTAAAATTAGTGGGACACTTCCCATCTTTGACAAAAAAAACACTATGCCACATCTGTTCTCTCCCATAAAAATAAAAAACATTGAATTTAAGAACCGTATTGTGGTTTCGCCAATGTGCGAATACTCCAGCGCGGATGGTTTTGCTAATGACTGGCACCTGGTCCATTTGGGCAGCCGGGCGGTTGGCGGGGCAGCGCTGGTACTTACCGAAGCTATCGCAGTATCGCCCGAAGGTAGAATATCCTACGGCGACCTTGGTATTTATAAAGATGAACATATCACCAAACTAAAACAGATCACGGATTTCATTCACCGGCATGGCGCTTATGCCGGTACGCAGCTGGCTCATGCCGGGCGTAAAGCAAGTCACGATTTACCATGGGATGGAGGCAAACAAATTCCGTCAGACCAGCCAAATGGCTGGAAAGCCGTCGCCCCAAGTGCAATTCCTTTTACAGAAGCGGAATACGCGCCAATAGCTTTGGATAAAACCGGCATCGAAAAAGTAAAAGCCGATTTTAAAGCAGCTGCTTTGCGTACTCTTCAGGCAGGTTTTGATGTGATTGAGATCCACGCCGCACATGGGTATTTGATTAATGAGTTTTTATCGCCCATTACCAACCATAGAACAGACGAATACGGCGGCTCATTTGAAAACAGGATCCGTTTATTGCTGGAGATCATTGAAAGTATTCAGGAAGTTTGGCCGGCAGAAAACCCTTTGTTTATCCGCATCTCATCAACCGACTGGACCGAAGGCGGCTGGACTGCCGATGATTCAGCTGCCCTGGGCAAAGTATTGATTAACAAAGGTGTCGATTTGATCGATTGTTCTTCGGGTGGAAACGTAGCCACAGCAAAAATTCCATTGAAACCAGGCTACCAGGTTGAGTTTGCCGAAAAAGTGAAAAAAGAAAGCGGTATTCTCACCGGCGCAGTCGGGTTAATCACAGAGGCAGTACAGGCAGATGCCATTATTCAGCAAGGGCAGGCCGATATGGTTTTTATTGCCCGCGAGTTATTACGCGACCCTTATTTCCCGTTGAGGGCCGCGCATGAGCTTGGCCATGAGGTAAAATGGCCCGATCAATATTTAAGAGCAAAATGGCATTGAAAAATTTGTAATTTTGAACGTCGTAGAGACGCGCGGATTCGTAATTCATCATTTAGGGTAAAATGTTTTTTTACCCTCCATTTTGCTTGCAAAAGGGAGGGTGGTCGAGCGAAGCAACGACCGGGTGGGTAAAT
>JBIOHE010000228.1:0-7136 GCA_044448725.1 Sphingobacteriales bacterium
GTTTGCCAATGTATAAAGTTGGGCCCCACAACTCAAAATTATTTTCTACCAAAACGCCGTTGAAAAATACGGTTACCCTTGCAGCGGATTTTAGTGAACCGTCGGCATTAAAGGTTGGAGCTGTCCAAACCACATCATAGCTTTGCCATTCTCCGTTTTTCCTTCCGGGGTTAGCCAGGGGGATAGCTTGTTTGTATATACTCCCGGCCATGCCGTTAACGTAAGTTTTATTGTTAAACGGATCCAAAACCTGCAACTCGTACCCGGCATCGCCTTTGCCAATGGAGGCTAAAAACACACCGCTGTTACCCCTGCCCTGTCCCGATCCTTCAAGTCCTTCAGGTTCGCGCCATTCAATATGTAACTGGTAATTGGTAAATGATCTCTTTGTCTCAATATTCCCGTAATTTTTGTTTACGGTAAGTACGCCGTCTTTAACATCCCATTTAGCTGGCGAACCATCGCTGTTTTGAACCCACTGGTCAAGATTTGCACCGTCAAATAATATGATAGCATCCGATGGTGCGTCACTGAATGTTGCCCCCGGGGTAACTACTTTAGGAATAGGGTCCCAAATTTCGGTATCCTCCGGTTTTGCCTGCTGTGCATTTGCCATTAAAAAACTCCCTGACAATATTGCGGCGAATAAGATTGAATATTTCATATAAATTAGTTTATTAGGTTTATTAAGTTGATTTAGTGAGTAGTTGTTTGAGTAAAATCCACTGATTAAGAAAGTAAACTCAATCAACTTAATCCAACCCAATCAACCAATTAACTAAACCTTCAATACATTTTTACAGTAATCGCAGCTTTCTTTTATACTTACAAAAGGGTCAATATTTGTAAAATTCTCCTGTTCAACAATAAAATGTTTTAAGCCGGACAGTTTGATGTTGCTGCTGCTTAAAATAGTTTTAAAATCGATACTCCCTTTTCCAATTTCCGTATTTATATCGGTGTTTTTTTTGTCCCTGTCTTTTATATGGCATAAGGCATACCTTCCGGGATGCTGTTCAAATATTTTTACCGGGTTTTGCCCCGCGCGTACCACCCAAAATATATCCATTTCCATGTGAACCAATGCAGGGTCGGTATTTTTTAAAAGCACATCGTAAAAAGTGGTGCCATCAACTGGCCGCCATTCAAAATTGTGGTTATGGTAACCCAATTTCAAACCAGATTTTTTGCATATTTCTGCTGCTTTGTTCATTTTTTCTGCAACCATTTTAAACTGATCCGCAGTTTTTAAAACTTCCTCGTTAACAGACGGAACTATTACATAAGACATCCCGGTAATATTAGCCGCCTCAATATAGCTTTCAAGTTCAGTTGTTTTGCCATGGACAAAATACTCGTCCAAGCCGAAATGCGCGCTCGCTGTTGAAAGGCCGTTTGCCTTTAATAAGTTGCTGAAAGCCTTGGCATCAAGGCCCCAGAATCCATTTTGTTTTGAATAGCCAAATGGCTCAACATTTTTGTAACCAGCCGAGGCAACTTTTTCGATGCAACCTTTAACGTCCTTCGGTAATTGATCACGTAAGCTATATAATTGAAGCCCCATTATTCTTTCGGGTTTTGCCGAAAGCAAACCTGGCGCCATCATCATCCCTGCCGAAATTAATCCGGCTTGTGTTAAAAATTCTCTTCTGTTTGTCATAGGTTAGTTTATTGGTTCACTGGTTCATTAGTTCATTGGTGCATTGGGCCATTTTTGGATTAACATTAAAACGTTCCAACATAACAACCTTTCAACATTCCAACAACCTCCTCTACACGTCACAAATATGGATCGCTTTTCTGAGCGAGCCGATCTTATCTTCCTGTTTGGGTACAAATTCCTGGCCTACATAGCCTTTGTAGCCGGTTGCCACTATTGCCTTCATTACAGCAGGATAGTAAAGTTCCTGGGTATCATCAATTTCGTGCCTGCCGGGGACACCGCCGGTGTGATAATGCGCGATATACTGGTGATAATCGGTTATATTCCTGATGATATCGCCTTCCATGATCTGCATGTGGTAAATATCAAAAAGCAATTTAAAGTTTTCGGAATTTAATCTTTTTGCCAGCTCAACACCCCATTCCACATTATTGCACTGGTAATCCTTGTGGTCTATCTTGCTGTTCAGCAGCTCCATACAAAGTACGACATTATGTTTTTCGGCTAAGGCTACGAGTGGTTTAAGACCCTCTACGCAATTGTTCCAGCCCGTTTCATTGTCTTTTCCCCTGCGACTGCCGCTAAAACAGATCAGGTTTTTATAGCCGTTTTTTTCAACCAGCGGAATCATTTCGCTATAGTTTTTCTGGAGCGTAGCATGGAACTGTGTATCGCCAAACCCATCGGTAAGGTTAATTTCGGCGCCGTTGCACATGGACGAGTACATGCCATATTTTTGCAGCGTAGGCCAATCCTTATGGCCACAGAGATCCACACCTGTAATACCAATTTCCTTAGAGAGTTGGCAAAGCTGATCAAGGGTATATTGGCCGTAGCACCATGGGGAAACCGAATGGTTAATATTGCCTTTAAGTTTATCGGTAAGCATTTCTTTGCTTTCTTCTTTTTTAAATGATGATAACATGCCGGTTACAGATATTGCAGCCGTTCCGGCTACGATATTTCTGATTGCCGACCTGCGGTTTTGTTTATTTGCCATAAATACTATTTTTATATTTCAACTTGTGCGGAGGGTTCTTCAATATCTAATCCCGGTTTCAATTCTATACGATTTTTATCACGGAAGAATAATAAAAACAACACCAAAACCAGCGCAGCTATCCCTCCCGGTATCAGCCATATATTTTGCCAGTTGTGGGTGCCTGCTGAGGTTTGCCAGTGATCAACTATGGGACCCGAAATAGTGAAGCCTATCAGCATGCCCACGCCGTAGGTTGCCAGTGTAATAAACCCCTGGGCTGCACTTTTAAATTTGTCACCTGCAAGATTATCTGTATAGATCTGTCCGGTAACAAAGAAAAAGTCGTAACAAACGCCGTGTATAACAATTCCGGCGAGCAGCATCCAATAGCCGGTCCCTGCGTCTCCGTAGGCAAAAAACACATACCTTAAAGCCCATGCAAGCATGCCCAAAGCAAGCATTTTTTTCACGCCAAGCCTAACGAAAAAGAATGGCATTGCTACCATGAATACCAATTCGGACACCTGGCCAAAGGATTGTACGCCTGCTGCACGTTTCATCCCTACTTCATTCAAAAAAGGATTGGTGAAATTATAATAGAATGCAAGCGGGATACAAATGGCGACTGATGCCAGGAAAAACACCAGGTATGATCTGTTTTTTAACAATCCTATCGAGTCTAACCCAATAATATCCCTCAATGAGGTTTTTTGACCTTTTTTTGCAGGAGGGGTATCTGGCAATGTAAAACTTAGTACCCCGAGTACCGCTGAAGCAACAGCAGCCATTTTGAAAGTCAGCACCAGTGTTCCGCTTTGTTCCCAGCCCAATACGCCTATGGTGATACCTGCTACAATCCAGCCCGCAGTTCCAAACACTCTTATCCAGGGGAACTCTTTGCTCGGGTTTATCATCTGTTTAAACGAGATGGAATTAACAAGCGCAAGCGTTGGCATATAAATGATCATGTAGGCCAAAATTCCCGGATAAAAATTACTGAAGGCAGGCACGGTAGTTTCATAATATAGCAAGCCAGCGCCCACTATGTGCAACACCCCCAAAATTCGTTGAGCTGAAAAATATTTGTCGGCTATCAAACCGATAATGAATGGGGCCAGAATAGCTCCCAGCGCCTGTGTGGCATAAGCTGTTGCATTTTGAGTTCCGGTTGCATTTAAGTTTTTTGCGAGGTATGTCCCCATGGTAACAAACCATGCCCCCCAGATAAAAAATTCCAGGAACATCATCAAAGATAGTTTCACACGGATTACTGGTGTCATGGTTTGTACCTTTAGTATTGGGTTAAATATTTGTATTGAAATTATTTTTTAAGCGAAAGGATGTATTTCACCATTTCCTTCGCATCACTTAATGATAAAGCCGGGTGGGGAGCCATAGCTACATCGCCCCAATGGCCTTTACCGCCTTTTAACACTTTATTGGCCAGGGAATCAATATTGGCGTCGGTAGCGGGGTATTTTGCTGCGACATCTGCATATTTGGGTCCGATAATTTTGGTATCGATTTTATGGCAGGTTAAACAATCATTTTTTGCAATTAATTTACCACCAACTTTTGTGGTATCAATTGACCGTGCTGCAGTTGCTGCGCCTGCATCCGCTGGAGCTGTTGTTGTGGCCGCACTGTCAGCACTTCCTGATTTTGAACCACCGCCGCAAGCGGATATTACTGCACAAATTGATAGAACTAAAAAGACTTTTTTCATGTTAAAATTTATTGATATTAATATTGGATGAAATTACAATTTTATTTCTTTAAAGTTACACGCCCGCCGCTTTTAGGGGTTCAGTTTTTTTGCGTGAACGCATATAAATCACCAAACCTGTAAATGCAACAATTAGTACCAGCGGTATAACCAATGTGGTTTGCAAAACCTGTTGCCCGGCAGTACTGTTATCGCCATGGGCTGCTGCAACAATATTATCGTAATGCTTACCCATAAATATTGTATAAATTGATACCGCAAACATACCTGCGCCGCCCATCAGGTTTAAACCAATTGCACCTGTGTTGGGTAAATTTGTATTTACAAAACCCAGCATTGTAGGCCAGAAATAACATACGCCCATCCCAAAAATGATGGCTGCAAAGAAAACTGCGTCGCCGGTTAGGGTGCTTAGCAAATAAATGCCCAAAGCAGCAAGAATTGTAGAGATGAGCAGTAAAACCTGAGGAGGGAAAATTTTAAGCACAGGTTTTGCAAATGCCCGGCCAACCACCATTACACCAGTGTCTAATGTGAGAATTAAAATGGCATTCTGCGTTACGTTTTTCAACAATACATCTATCCATTGCCCTGTAAACAACTCCGTTATGGCTGTACCGAACATACAAATCCACATAAAAATGAATAAAGGGTTCAACAGCGCCTTGTACATTCCTGCGGTACTGACACCTGATGAAACACGCTCGGTAACCGGGAAATCGAGTTTTGAAAACAGGTAACCATAAATTACGGTTGGGACCAGCATTAAGCCAACCTGTATTTGCCAGCCTAAACCGATTTTATTTAATAATAGTACGATCAGTGTACCAATTACGATACCACCCGGAAACCAAAGGTGAAAATGGTTCAGTTTGGTTGTTTTATTTTCAGGATACAATGCGGTTACCAGTGGATTACAGGCTGCCTCAACCGTACCATTTGCCAGACCAATCAAAAGCGTGGAAATATAAAGCGTCCAGAATCCCTGTGCAAAAATGGTAAGCAATATACCCGCAAGGTGAAACAGAAATGCAATTACAAGTAAACGTTTCATCCCGATGATGTCCACTATAAACCCGCCAATAACTACAGCTATGGGGAATCCATAAAAAGCTGTCGCAGTAATGGAACCAAGCTGTGTTTTATCCAACTGGAAATCGACGCCAAGTTTGTTGAGGATACCCGCCCGGATACCAAAAGATAGTGATGTTACCAGCAGGGACAGACAACTTGCCCTGAATAACGCTGTACGGTTAATTTGCATTGTTTAATAAAATTAGGTTATAATAGTTTAATTATTGGTTCTTCGTCATCCGGGTATTTCAATCAATACCCAATGTTTTCCTGTTAAATGCATCATCCGACCCCGACGCTGCAAAATCGTCAAAGGCTTTTTCTGTTACCCGTATAATATGATCCTTAATAAATTCAGCGCCTTCTCTTGCGCCGTCTTCAGGATGTTTAAGGGCGCATTC
The DNA here is from genome assembly GCA_044448725.1 of Sphingobacteriales bacterium. GTDB lineage: Bacteria > Bacteroidota > Bacteroidia > Sphingobacteriales > Sphingobacteriaceae > Mucilaginibacter. The sequence goes on from JBIOHE010000228.1 coordinate 5,847, forward strand.
CCATTCCAATACCGCCCAACCGGTGTAGTTATATTGTGTAAGTTTACTAAAAATACTTTTAAAATCAACCTGCCCGTCGCCTAATGAGCGGAAACGGCCCGCCCGGTCGATCCAGTTCTGGTAGCCGCCGTAAACACCCTGCTTTCCTGTAGGGTTAAACTCAGCATCCTTTACGTGGAACATTTTTATACGTTCGTGGTAGAGGTCAATATATTCGAGGTAGTTGAGGCACTGCAGCACAAAATGCGAAGGGTCATACAGTAAACAGGCACGTTTATGATGATTTACCTTATCAAGGAACATTTCATAAGTAATACCATCGTGCAAATCTTCTCCCGGGTGAATCTCATAGCAAAGGTCAATACCACAATCTTCGTAAACATCTAAAATTGGTTTCCAGCGTTTAGCCAGTTCGCCGAAAGCTGTTTCAACAATGCCTGCGGGCCGCTGGGGCCACGGGTAAACCATTGGCCAAAGCAAGGCCCCGCTAAAAGTAACAGAGGCGTTTAATCCTAAATTCTGTGATGCTTTTGCAGCATATTTTAGTTGCTGTACCGCCCATTCCTGCCTGGCTTTGGGGTTATTGCGGTATTGTTCGGGTGCAAAGCCGTCGAAAAGCTGGTCGTAAACCGGGTTTACAGCTACAAGCTGTCCTTGCAGGTGTGTGGAGAGTTCTGTAATTTCCAAACCATACGAGTTGATTTCGCCTTTAAGCTCTTCGGCGTAGGTTTTACTTTCCGCTGCTTTTTTAAGGTCAATAAACCGGGGATCAAGTGTGGGCAATTGCAGCCCTTTATAGCCTAATCCCTTCGCCCATCTGCAAATTCCTTCGAGGCTGTTAAACGGGGCCTCATCCCCTATAAATTGCGCTATAAATAGTGCCGGTCCTTTAATAGTGTTCATTAGTTCAATGGTTCATTAGTTCATTGGTGTCATTGGGTCATTTTATTTTGTCTGAATCAGAATTTTCAGAATTTAAGAATTAACAGAATTCTGAAAATTCATTAATTCTGAAAATTCTGATTCAGACGATTCTTCATCTGCATATTTGCACATCCGCACATCTTCTAAATCACATAATCCGTCCACTTTTCGTTGCTGTGGTTTGAATTTACGACATTTTCAATAAATGCCATGCCCCTGATGCCGTCTTCAACGCCTGGAAAATCGAGCCATTCGGGTTTCGCTTCTTCGTTATTTAGTTTCGCGCTTAGTGATAGCGCGAAGTTCCGGTACAGGTTACCGAATGCTTCCAGATATCCTTCGGGATGACCGCCGGGGGTACGGGTA
>JBIOHE010000229.1:0-7087 GCA_044448725.1 Sphingobacteriales bacterium
ACTTACATCTTTGGATGTATATACACGGTCATGATCATCAATAATGATGCATGCCAGTTGATTTAATTGATTTATCAGATACATTCCGGCATTAACACCCATTGCCATTACCGGGCCTGCCATTGAATCAGCCATTTCCCCGCAGGTACTTATAATGCTTACGCTTTTAATTCTGCTAACCGGAAAGCCTTTTTTAGGGTTAATCATACCCGAATATTTTTTATTGATAACGGCAGTTTGTTTTCCGGTATTTACCGATGTTGCTATAGCCATATTACTGATCTCAACCTCCGCAAAAGGTTGCGTTTTTTGAGCAGGGTCGGCTGTCGCTATTGTCCATGGTTCATTGTCAGGGTTTGCACCCCAGGTAAGCAAATCTCCGCCGGCATTAATAACGCCGCTGCTAACGCCCTGCATTTGCAGTACGTATTTGGCCCTGTCTGCGGCATATCCTTTAATATTGGCGGCAAAGCTTATGCGCATGCCCTTTTCTTTCAAAAAGATAGTTTGCTCCTTCGCATCAAGCACAATGTTTTGGGAGTTTATTTTCCTTGCAGCGGTTGCCGTACCATTCGCTTCAAAATTTTCAGCATCCTTTTCGGCATAATAAGTAATATCAAATATACCGTGGGTAAGTTCCGCTATTTTTAACGAACGGTCGATCAGCCTGAAAATTTCTGCATTTGTTTTTACAGGTTTAATACCAGCATTACGGTTTATGGCATTAATAGGGGTATCGTCACTAAAAGTACTGAGCAGTTTTTCAACACGGGTTATTTCAGCTATAGCGTCGTCTATGCGTTCATCGGCCCAATTGGGGTCGCTGCCAACTACACTAATTTCAAATTGATTACCCATCAGGCGTACAAGGCGCCTGAATATCACTGATTTAGGGGCTAAGGTCTTTATAGCTAACATAAGCTGGTAGAATTAAATGCCGTATAAGAAATATTTTAATAAAAAACCTTCGCTATTAAACTTCGCCAGTCAGGGGAAAATGCGGAATATCGCTAATGTTTACGCAACTAAAGTAGGCGGCGATTATGAAATTAAGATGAAAAATGAATTTCGACGAACGTAACCGGTGAAATCTTATCAAATCAGTGAAGTCCTTCTATATAACTAACCATTCATTAATTTTAACACCGGGATTGCGGAGGAGGCACAAAGAACACGGAGATAGGATTTAATATTTTATGTTTTCCTTCCAATTGGAAAGGATTTCATCTTATTTCTCTGTGTTTTTCGCGGCTTCTTAGTGCGCTCTGTGTTAAAAAACCAACAATTCTTTCTATATCAACAAGTTATTTTTACCGAAACATCAAGGCTTTATTTTAGACTACCAATTAAATTCCGAAATTCGCCCTGTCCGATAAATTGCTGCATGCTTCAGATACAGGAAAATGTCTCCCTTAAAAATTTTAACACCTTTGGCGTTGACGCCAATGCGAAATATTTTGTTGAAATAAACCGAAAGGAAGAACTGGCCGAACTTTTTTTAGATCCGCAGTGGAAGCAAACCAAAATACTGATTTTAGGCGGCGGTAGTAACATGCTGCTTTTAAATGATTTCGATGGGCTTGTTATAAGGATCAATATCCGCGGAATTGAGCACCGCATCAGTCAAAATGACGTTTTTATTGAGGCGGGGGCGGGTGAAGTATGGAACGACCTTGTGAATTTTTGTGTAATAAGGGGCTATGCCGGCTTGGAGAACCTGAGCCTGATCCCCGGGTCGGTAGGGGCTTCACCCATACAAAACATCGGCGCTTACGGCGTGGAACTGAAAGACGTTTTCCGCAGTTGCAATGCCTTTGAACCGGCAACAGGCAAATTCATAACATTCAGCAAAGAGGATTGCCGCTTCGGCTACCGCGAAAGTGTTTTTAAAAGCGAACTAAAGGGACAATATATTATTGTTTCGGTAAAATTTCAACTATCGCTGATCCCGCATTTTAATTTAAAATACGGTGCCATTGAGCAGGAACTGGCGCATCGCCATATCGCAACGCCAACTATAAAGGATGTATCGCAGGTAGTTTCGCATATCCGTGTTTCCAAATTACCTGATCCCTCAACCATCGGTAATGCCGGCAGTTTTTTTAAAAACCCGGTTATCAGCGCAGATCAGTTCAGGCCGCTTCAAACGAAATTCCCGGAAATTGTACATTATCCCGCCGGGGATGCGCAAATTAAGTTAGCCGCCGGCTGGCTGATTGAGCAATGCGGCTGGAAAGGGAAAGTGGCCGGCCATACCGGCACCTGGAAGAACCAGGCGCTGGTGCTGGTAAATCACGGGGGCGCTACCGGCGCGGAGGTTTACGCGTTTTCGTCGCAAATTATAGACAGTGTGTACGCAAAATTTGGCGTTTCGCTACAACGTGAAGTCAACATCATCAGCTGATTATTTTTAATTATGCCTGTGCCAGGTGCCTGAATTATCGCGATTTTATGACCTGATATCCTCTTATCCGGTAGAAATAAAAAAATTATTTTCCCAGTACTATCGACAGTAAATCACTGTTGTTCAGTGTATTGACTAATATATTGTGTTGTATTTACACTAACTCCAATTTAAATATTGCGTTGCTTCATAAGATGTTTTTTTGAGGGCGCTGTTTTTTTAGTGGTACCATGTTTGTCTAAGTAGCTGTACAAAACTTTAACAGTATGACAAAGATTGAGTTTAACACCCTGGTACTGCGTCAGGCGACCTCTTTGAGGTCTTACGCCTTACATTTTACACACGATGCAGACGATGCTAACGACCTTGTTCAGGATACAATGTTGAAGGCCATAACTTATTATAATAAGTTTAAAGAAGGAACAAATTTGAAAGGGTGGTTATACACCATTATGAAAAATACTTTCATAAATAACTACAGACGGTTTATAAAAATGAACACTTTTGTTACCAAATCTGATGAAATATCCTCGCCAAACCTGGTGTTCAGTTCAACAAAAAACCAGGGCGAAGCTAAATTTGTAATGGACGATGTTAAAAAAGCATTGGACAGACTGCCTTCCGATTATTATTTGCCTTTCACTATGTACTTTGAGGGCCATAAATACCACGAAATTGCCGATCACCTGGTTATTCCGATTGGAACCGTAAAAACGCGGATACACGTTGCACGTAAGTTGCTGAAGAAAAGCTTAAAAGCTTATGATAGCGGTATTGCGAAACCGGTTTATGCTGAAAATTAGCACATCCTTCTATATTAGTCTAAATCTCCCTGTTAACAAGCAGGGGGATTTTTTTGTCCCCGATTTTTCAATAATTTATCCTTTATAAGGCCTGATTAACTATTTTAGCAGGATACAAAACCACAATGAAGGAACTGCCTGTTTATACAAAATCTCAGCTTGCCCTGCGCAACGGGCAGGACAAGCCCGAAGTGTGGATAGCCTATAAAGGATTGATCTATGATGTATCGCGCAGCCGGCTATGGCTGAGAGGCAAACATTATGAACACTGGGCCGGGCAGGATCTCACACACGAACTTGTTGACGCCCCCCACGATGAATGGGTTTTCGACCATTTTGATGCGATAGGAAAATTGAGATGAAGGCTGGAGTTCTAAGTCCTGAGTCGGAAGTCTTAAGTCAGAAGTCAAAAAATTGGGAATGATTGATAATTTTTTTACTTCTTACTTAAGACTCAAGACTTAGAGCTTCAGACTTTATAATATTTCAAATCTGCTCAAACTCACAAATTCCTGTACGCGGGCGGCAATTTCTTCCTGGCTAAGGTTCCTGATCTTTTCTGTGCCGAATTTTTCAACACAAAATGAAGCCAATGCCGAGCCAAAAATGATGGCGTTTTTCATGTTGTTAAAATTAATGGTGCCCACTTTTGCCATATAGCCGATAAAGCCGCCTGCAAAGGTATCCCCCGCACCTGTAGGGTCAAATACTTCTGCTAAGGGCAGGGCGGGAGCGGCAAATATTTTATCCTCGTTAAAAAGCAGCGCACCATGTTCTCCCTTTTTTATGATAAGATATTGCGGGCCCATGGTCAATATCTTACGGGCTGCCTTTACCAGGGAGTATTCGCCGGATAGCTGGCGGGCCTCTGCATCGTTAATGGTTAACACATCTACCATTTTTATGGTTTCCAGCAGCTCACCCAGAGCGATATCCATCCAGAAATTCATGGTGTCCATTACAATCAGTTTCGGCCGGCTGGCCAGTCGTTTAATAACGGTTTGCTGTACCTGCGGCTGTAAATTGCCCAGCATCAGATATTCGCAGTCCTGGTATGCAGCGGGAATGATAGGGTCAAAATCAGCCAGGACATTCAATTCAGTAACCAGGGTATCACGGCTGTTCATGTCGTTATGGTATTTACCAGCCCAAAAGAAAGATTTTTCACCTTTTTTAACCTGTAGTCCGTCTGTACGGATATGGTGACGGTTAAGGTCGTCAATTTCGCTTTGCGGGAAATCATCGCCCACCACGGCTACAATTTTTACTTTATTATAAAAATAAGAAGCGGCCAAACTTGCATAAGTTGCCGCGCCGCCAACAATTTTATCCGTTTTACCAAAGGGCGTTTCAATGGCGTCGAAAGCCACGGTACCAATAACTAAAAGGCTCATTAAATATCTTTTAAAATTTTTCGTACAAATATTGTGAATTTAAAGTGTAAAAACTGCTGTTTTTTGGATAAGCTGCCTCGAAATTGCAAAAACCGACCTGACTGTGAGGGTATTAACAGCTATTTAATTTTTTTTAAAAGAGTTGTTGCTTATTTAACGCGGAAATCATACTTTTGCACACTCCAAACCGGAAAATATTCCTGAGTAGCTCAGCCGGTTAGAGCATCTGACTGTTAATCAGAGGGTCGCTGGTTCGAGCCCAGCCTCAGGAGCCTTAAAATCAATGATTTAACCCAACTCTGGCGAGTTGGGTTTTTTTATTCTCACACATTTCTCACACAATTTCGCAAAAAACACACAAACAAAATAGGATTGCCCGGTATGGATTGGTTTGACAAATAGGGATATTAAGTAACTTTGCTCAACTACATACTACCTATTATGCAACACTTTAAAGAATTTCTGACCCGTATCCAAACATTTGATCTGCGCATCATCGAGGATGATATTCACATGGAATGGGGAACGAATGAAAAGAAGCATGTTAAGGTCTACGACTTAAGCCATCAAACCCAATACTATGACAGTTTTTCTTACCGGAGCGAATTACGGGTATTGAAAGATATGGCCTTTATCGATTTGATGGCATTAGATAAAGAGCGCATCAAGTTACAATTGGAAGAACTCGCCAAAGTCCGGGAACGTTTTAAGGAATTTTGGAGAATTTACCACGACCACCATTCGGAAATGACACAGGTCTATGAACGCCACTTTATTTTTTCCGTCAACCTGGAATATTTATTTATTGTTAACGGCCTGAAATCCACCAATGCAGAAATCGAAGTAAGTAGCAAATTTGTAGAAGACCTTGGCGAATCGGTCAAGCTGCGGGAAAAGTTTTTAAGGGAACTGATCTATGCTACTGAAACAGCCATTAAGCCAAAGCAGTCTGAAGCCGAATTTAAAGAATGGCTGGATGCCGAAAGAGAGAAACAAAAAGCGGCGACGGCTGAAACTACTAAAGAGACGTTAATAACTCCTAAATCCGAAACACCCGGCGTACCGGAAACAGCGGCGGTTCAGGAAGAATCCACCGAGCCTGAACTAAGTGAAGAACAGTTGGCTGCTGCCAAATTAGTGGGATACTATCCGACCTTTAAGGAGGGTGCAGCAGGGCAACTATTTGACTTATTGAAAACCTATTTTGTTCCTGAAGAACATTCTTCACTGGAAAAATTGTTATTAGATGACGAAGCCCCTGCCAGTCCTTTATTATTTCGTGGTTCCGCTACCCAACTGGCTGATGCTTTTAAACAGCTCAAAGAAGCTAACCTGATTGTAGGCTGCCGTATGAGTGACCTCGAAAGATGGATAGCCCCAAAATTCCTGTATCTATCGCCGCAGTCCCAACCTCGCGAACTACCCGAAGACTATCTCAACGGATTGATGTCAACCAAAGGCCGCCCCTGCAAGTCCCCCATCCTGAAAATTGAACAAAAGGAAGACAAGTTTTTTATTCTGCCCGCTCCTGCCACAAAAAATAGCAAAAAAATGAGGGGGTAGACGCAGGGTTACTGCCTACCTACTTGTAACCCTGCAAAACAAGCCCATACAATTGCAGCATTAAACAAAATTAATGCGCAATGAAAGATACACTCACCTTTGACCAGTTACCCGAGGCGGTAACTAAAATGCAAGAAAAGCTGGACAACATAGAACAGCTTTTAATCAGTCGGCAAGAACAGTCGCCAGAGCAGGAAGAGCTTATGCCCATCACAAAGGCCGCCGAATTTTTAGATCTGGCGGTCCCTACCGTTTACAGTAAAGTATGCCGTAAAGAAATCCCTGTTAATAAGCGCGGGAAGCGCCTGTATTTCTATCGTTCGGAACTCACCGAATGGATTAAGTCTGGCCGGAAGAAAACGGCGGATGAGATCAGGGAAGATGCGTTACAGCATCTGACAATCAATAGTAAAAAAGCTAAGGCATTTTAAGGCGCATGATAAGGATGGCAACTACTGTATTCACCCACAGTTACGGCGTTAGCTTTGTTGCGTTACAAGCGAGCAAAAGACTATTAAAGAGCCATTGGACGACAATAACAAGTGAGGGGAAAAAAAGCAACCCCGATGCGAAGCATCGGAAAAATAGCAGGTAAAACCAAAGCGAAGCTTTGGTAAAAAGCGGCACAGCATACCGCTTGCGGTATAGCTGTATAGTTGTCTATACCGGCCGGAGGCCGTTAACAAAAGGCATTTGCCGATAAGAAGCAAGTTTGTGTTTTTGTTGCCACAAAAACATCCCGGATGCCTACGGCACCGGGCAAACTTGCCTTTTGCGCCCGTTGGTTGCGTGTGCCTTGAAGAAGACTGACTGGCGTCAGTCGACATGCTGATAAGATGATGATGGCAGGCCCATCGTAGGGGATGACAGGCATTCCCTGCAAACCGCCCTGAGGTGCTGCGTGCGAAAGTTAGTGGTGCTGA
>JBIOHE010000230.1:0-7051 GCA_044448725.1 Sphingobacteriales bacterium
ATTGTTACCGACGATGGTAAGGATCTTTTTGTACACTTTAAAGATGTACAAGGCGGCGTAAACGCCATTAAAGATAACGATAGCGTTACATACGATGTGGAAGAAGGAAGAAAAGGGTTACAGGCAGTTAATGTAAAAAAAGCATAATTAAAGAGATTAATTTCTTAAAGGCCTCTGCGTTCACAGAGGTTTTTTTGTTTTAAAGATTTTTTAATACGGGGTATCTTGTGTCCCCGCCATTTTAAATAAAAACCAATTATTACAATTATGACCGCTGATGCTTCGGCCAAACTCACCCGGAATGCTGTTTTTTTAGTATTGGTAGCTTCACTGGGTTACTTTGTTGATATTTATGACCTTTTGATATTTTCCATCGTCAGGAAGGCGAGCTTGCTTGATATCGGCGTTAAAGCTGCTGACATACTGCCAAAAGGGGTGTTCATTATTAATGTTCAAATGTTTGGATTGCTACTCGGGGGCATTCTTTGGGGTGTACTTGGTGACAAATTAGGCCGGATCAAGGTACTTTTCGGGTCGATATTATTATACTCAATAGCAAATTTCGCCAATAGCTACGTCTATGACGTAAATACTTATGCCATCGTCCGTTTTATTGCGGGTGTCGGGCTTGCAGGTGAATTAGGGGCGGGGATTACACTGGTAACAGAAACCCTGAGTAAAGAAAAAAGAGGTTACGGGACAATGATTGTTGCAGCAGTTGGGCTTTTTGGCGCTGCGGCAGCTGTTATGGTAGCAAAATATGGCTGGCGTCCTGCTTATCGCGTTGGCGGTGGATTAGGGATTGTGTTGCTTTTTTTGCGCATTGGCACTTTTGAATCGGGCATGTTTAAAAACATCGAACCGGGCACCGTATCAAAAGGTAATTTCTTAATGTTGTTTAATAACTGGGACCGGTTTAAAAAGTACTTGTACTGCATTTTAATAGGGGCACCGTTATGGTATGTGATCGGTGTTTTAATTACCTTGTCGCCTGAGTTTGGCAAGGCCCTTAATGCCAAGGATACGCTGAATGCAGGCGATGGCATTTTGTCGGCTTATATAGGTATCGCTGTTGGCGGTATAATCTCGGGGTTGCTGTCACAGATAGCAAAGTCAAGGAAACTCGCTATGTTAATATTTCTGCTGCTGTCAGTTGTAAGTGTTATTGATTATCTAAGCTCCGAAGCTATCACAAGCCGGGAATTTGTATGGATCAGTTTTTTTATGGGATGTGCAGTAGGCTACTGGACTATTTTCGTCACAATTGCGGCAGAGCAATTCGGCACCAATATCCGTGCGACTGTTGCCACTACAGTACCAAACTTTGTAAGGGGTTCTTTAATCCCCATCAATTTGGCTTTCACTGCGTTTGCCGGGCATTATGGCATGATCACCAGCGGCTATATCATGATGGCAATACTTACCGTGGTGGCCCTTTTTTCTTTAAGCCAGCTAAAGGAAACTTTCGCCAAGGACCTGAACTATGTTGAGGCCGGTTAAATAAGCTGATCAGGTTTATTAAGTTGATTAGGAGAGTAGTTTTTAAATTCGTTTCTTCAACTCAATCAACCGCTCACTCAATCAACCTAATCAACTATCTTTACCGCGATGATTACAAAAGACCAGATCGTTACCGACTACAAGCTGATACAGGATGAAATATGCGCTTCACTTGAACTTTTAGATGGTAAAGCGAAGTTTGAAGAAGAATTATGGGAACGGGATGGCGGCGGCGGTGGTCGCACCCGGGTTATCCAAAACGGGAACATTCTTGAAAAAGGGGGGGCGAATTTTTCTGCCGTCCACGGGCGACTTCCCGATTCTGTGAAAAAAGCGCTGAAAATTGAACAGGATGACTTTTTCGCAACCGGAATATCCATTGTGATCCATCCAAATCATCCGATGGTTCCAATTATTCACATGAATGTCAGGTATTTTGAAATGCCTTCATCTTTTGGTGACGGAAAGAAGCCTGTCCGCTGGTTTGGCGGCGGCATCGACCTTACCCCGCATTATATATTTGAGGAAGATGCCAGGTATTTTCACGCTCATTTAAAATCTGTTTGTGATAAATTTAACGTTGATTTTTACCCTCGTTTTAAATTATGGGCCGACGATTATTTCTTTATCAAACACCGCAGCGAAACCCGCGGGATAGGAGGGATATTTTACGACCGTTTAACAGCAAACGATGATTTAAGCTGGGAAACCATTTTTGAGTTTTCAAAAGCGCTGGGCCATTCTTTTGCCCCGGTTTATACCGAACTGGTAAACCGGAACAGGGATAAACCTTTTAATGAAGAGCAGCAGCTATGGCAATACCAGCGCCGCAGCCGTTATGCAGAATTTAACCTGGTTTATGATGCCGGCACCAAATTCGGATTGGAAACCAACGGGCGCATCGAATCCATACTGATGAGTCTGCCGCCAACAGCCAAATGGCTTTATAATTACCAGGCCAAACCTGGCAGCGAAGAAGAAAAAACATTGTCCTTGTTAAAGAAGCGGATCAATTGGGTATGAAAACATTCATTATAAAAACATTGGGCTTTATCATCATTGTCCATCTGTTATCCTCATTTCAGGTACCTAAGTCGCTCAAAGGCACCTGGGAATTTGCAGGCGGTGTTTATAATGGCAAAAAAGAGGGTGCACCAAAAGGATATTCCCTTCACCGAAAATATGACGCCACACATTATGAAGCTTTCGCTATTGAAAAAGGGTATAAGACGGAAAAATACGAATCGGGAACTTATGTTTTAAATGGCGATAGTTGTGTTGATAAAGAAACTTTTTGCAGCCAGCCATCAAAAATCACCAATATCCCTATTCATTACCTTTACACAATTAAAAATGATACGCTCACATTAAGTGGTAAATTACCAACCGGTATGATTGTGAAAGAATACTGGAAAAAAATATAACAAAGGTAAAGCCGTACCGGCTTAAATAACAATTGTGCAAAACACATTTTGTATTGGTAAAATTATTAAGTTTTTAAGTATATTTTCTTACCTTCGCAAGTCGTTAAAAAAACAATTTTAAACGCACAATTACAGAGAAGATCCTACATAGAAATTAAAAATGGCCGAAGGAACAGAAAACGATAATCCGCACAAAGAAGACAGAATAATTTCGATAAATATTGATGAAGAAATGCGATCAGCCTACATTGATTATTCAATGTCGGTTATCGTTTCCAGGGCCTTGCCCGATGTGCGTGATGGTTTAAAACCGGTACACAGGCGCGTGTTATACGGCATGCTCGACCTTGGATTAAATAACAACAAACCTTATAAAAAATCAGCCCGTATTGTGGGTGAGGTGCTTGGTAAGTACCACCCGCATGGCGATAAATCTGTATATGACGCCATGGTACGTATGGCTCAGGAATGGAGCCTGCGTTATCCTTTTGTCGAAGGTCAGGGTAACTACGGATCAATTGACGGTGATGAACCTGCAGCAATGCGATACACCGAAGCCAGGCTTGAAAAAATAGCGGAAGAAATGCTGGCCGATATTAATAAAGATACCATTGATTTCCAGCTTAACTTTGACGATTCGTTGCAGGAACCAACGGTTTTGCCCGCCAAATTTCCAAACCTGCTGGTAAACGGAGCTTCGGGTATTGCGGTGGGGATGGCCACGAATATGGCCCCGCACAACTTAACCGAAGTTATAAATGCAACTTTAGCCCTGATTGATAACCGCCAGATAGAGGTTACCGAGCTGATGAAATACATCAAAGGCCCGGATTTTCCAACAGGCGGTATTATTTACGGTTTTGAAGGCGCCCGTGAGGCATTTGAAACCGGCCGCGGCCGGATCGTGATAAGATCAAGGGCCGAAATTGAAACCTACAACAATGACCGGGAACGGATCATCGTTACCGAAGTGCCTTATCAGGTAAACAAGGCGCTGATGATTGAACGCACAGCCGAACTGGTAAATGACAAAAAACTGGAAGGGATTTCGGCTATCAGGGACGAATCAAACAGGGAAGGTATCCGTGTTGTGTATGAAATAAAACGCGATGCCAACGCTGCTATAGTGCTGAACAATTTGTTTAAATATACTGCACTGCAAACATCCTTCAGTATAAACAATATCGCGCTGGTGCATGGCAGGCCTATGATGCTTAATCTCAGGGACCTGATCCATCATTTTGTGGAGCACCGGCATGAGGTTGTGGTGCGGCGTACAAAATTTGAACTTTCTGAAGCTCAAAAACGCGCCCATATTTTGGAAGGCTTGTTAATTGCCCTGGATCACCTGGATGAAGTAATAAAATTAATACGAGGTTCAAATACCCCTGAGGATGCAAGGGAAGGTTTAATTGCCCAGTTTGGGTTATCAGACATCCAGGCCCGTGCTATTCTGGATATGACGCTAAGGAGGTTAACCGGACTTGAGCGTGATAAAATTAAAGATGAGTACGCCGCCTTAATGAAGTTGATAGACTATTTGAATTCAATTCTGTCGGATGAAGGTTTGCGCATGCAGATTATTAAGGACGAGCTGGTAGAGATAAGGGATAAGTACGGAGATGAGCGCAAAACCGAAATGGTACACTCGTCTGCAGAAATGCAGACTGAGGATTTCATTGAGGATGAGGATGTTGTAATAACTATTTCCCGCGAAGGTTATATTAAACGCACGCCTTTAACTGAATACCGCAGGCAGGGCAGGGGAGGTAAAGGCTCCCTGGGAAGCAATAGCCGGGATGCTGATTTTATTGAGCATTTACTGATCGCGTCGAACCATAATTATATGCTGTTCTTCACTGAGTCGGGACAATGTTTCTGGCTGAGGGTTTTTGAAATCCCGGAAGGTACCCGTATTTCCAAGGGCAGGGCTATCCAGAATATCATCAATATACCTAAAGAAGAAAACATCAAAGCTTATATCAAGCTGATCAGCCTGAAAGATAAAGAATACCTCGAAAATAACTTTATCATTATGTGTACCCGAAAAGGTACTATCAAGAAGACATCGCTCGAAGCCTATTCACGCCCGCGGGCAAATGGTATAAACGCCATCAATATTAACGAAGGCGATTCATTGCTGGAAGCTAATTTAACCAGTGGCAGCAGCGAAATAGTAATGGCCTTAAAATCAGGTCGCGCTATCCGTTTTAATGAATCTACAGTGCGGCCAATGGGGCGTACGGCTACAGGGGTACGTGGCATAACCCTTGAAAATGAGAGCGATGAAGTTGTTGGTATGATCAGTATTGATAACCCTGAAACAACAGTTTTAGTGGTTTCCGAAAAAGGTTATGGCAAACGTACGGATATAGACGACTACAGGGTAACAAACCGTGGCGGCAAAGGGGTTAAAACTTTAAATATAACCGACAAAACCGGCAAACTTGTTGCCATAAAAGGTGTTACTGATAAAGAAGACCTGATGATTATTAATAAGTCGGGCATTATAATAAGAATTGCTGTTAGTGAGTTAAGGACTATGGGTAGGGCTACCCAGGGTGTAAGGTTAATCTCCCTTAAAGAAAATGACGAAATTGCGTCGGTTGCAAAAATTGAGCATGACGATGAAGAGGAAAAGGAGATTGACGGTGAAACTGAAAGCAACGGTACGGGACCGGTTGCCGATGATACAAATGAATAGGGAAAATGCAAGGCCGTAAAATTTTATTACTGGTTTTATCAGTATTGTTCACCGCTTCTGCCGCCTTGGGTCAAACTGAGGCGCTTAAAATGGTGGTGAACAATCTTGCTTTCTATAAGCAAAAGAAAGACCTTAAATATTTAGGCAATGCTAAAAAAACTGTTGACAGCCTGGTTAAAGCCTCGGCTGATACCCTTAACCTTGAAAGAAACGTTTATAAAGCGGTTGTCTATTCCAGTATCTTATACACCGACACATTAAATAAATTAAATCAGCCGGAGTCATTCTTCTTACAAACTACAGAACTCGTTGATAATCTTTCCGGCAAAAGGAAAATTTACAAGTTTGATGTCGATATGGATTATGCTAAAAATTGTTTGGCTGATGTTTGTATCCGCAGGGCCTTTGTTTATGAGAATAAATCTGATTTTGTTAATGCCCTTGACTTATTTGAGCGTGCAAAAAAGTACGCACCTTCATTTAATAAAATAAATGCTTATATCGCCTATTCAAATAATAAGCTTGGTAATTTACAGGCAGCGGCAAAATATTATTCAGACTTAATCGGGGGCGGCAACACAAAGGCGGAATATGCAGAAGCAGCGTCAAATATCTATAAGTCATTTGGAGATACTGTTACCGCGCTCGAAATAGTAAAAAAGGGCCGTAAGGTATTACCTGATGATAAATCATTATTATTGGATGAGGCCAATATCTATAATAATAAAAAAGATTACCTTTCATTGGTGAATTTATTGCCGGCATTACTTGCTATTAATACAAATAACGCCGATATTTCGTTCGTCGCTGCCAATTGTTACGATCATTTAAATCAATACGACAAGGCGGAAACACTTTATTTACACGCAATAGAGCTGAATAGTTCAGCATACGGCCCGATATTTAACCTTGGTTTATTATATTTTAAACAAAATAAAATAAAGCAGGAGGGGGCCGGTGATCCAAACGTGGCAAGGGCAGTGCAGTGGCTTGAAAAAGCCAGTGAAATATCGCCTAATGATATTAACTGCCTGCAGGCATTACAAATGGTTTATACCCAAACAGGAAATAAAAATCAAATAAACAGGATAAATATTAAAATAAAACAGTTAACCAATCAATAATAATAAATTATGAAAATCAAACTTTTGATGGCATGCCTGTTGGGCTTTGTTTCAGCAACTGCGTTTGCTCAAAAAGGGGAGTTAAGAAACGCGCAGGAGAGTTATAATTCTTACACGGTATCAGCAAACCCCAAAGTACCGCTTTTAATGGCTAAAGCTGTTGTAAGCCTTAATGAGGCTAAAACAGCCATTGATAAAGCATCGGCTAATGATAAAACTGCTGCTTTGCCGCTTACTTTTGCCTTAAAAGGGGCAATATATGGCGCCCTTGCAGTTCAGGACAGTGTACCTGCTACTTC
>JBIOHE010000231.1:0-7028 GCA_044448725.1 Sphingobacteriales bacterium
GTATTATGCAATACATAGTACTAAAATTATTCTCTTTATTGAGAAAAGTTGGTTTATTTTAAAAAAAAGTGATGTTTTTAAAGATTTAACTTGACAATTTGATAACGTAACATTACTTTTATCACTAATTAACTATTAACTGATCTTATTATTAACAAACATGAAAAAACTTCTACTAGTAAGTTTGTGTTTCCTGATGTTATGCATTACACAGGTATTTGCACAAAACCGTACAGTTACTGGTACGGTTACGGCCTCTGATGACGGCCAACCCATCCCGGGAGTATCGGTAAAAATTAAGGGTTCCTCAATTGGTACCCAAACCAGCACGGCAGGTAAGTTTACTTTGTCGGTTTCCAATGGTACAACGCTGGTGTTCACCTTTATAGGGTACGCTCCACTTGAATTACCTGTTGGAACAGGTTCTGTTCTGAATGTCAAATTAACCCCCTCTTCAAGGCAATTGACCGAAGTTGTGGTTACATCGTTTGGTATTCAGCGGCAGGCGGCTTCCCTCGGTTACTCTACCACCAAGGTTACCGGGGCCGACGTTAACGCTGCAAAGCCTATCAGTGTTGCCAATGGTTTAACAGGTAAAGTTTCCGGCTTGCAGGTCAACACCGTGAATGCAGGCATTTTTGCGCCAACCCGTATTACACTGCGCGGTAACAGGTCATTAAAAGGCAACAACCAGCCTTTGATCGTTGTTGACGGGTCTATTTATTACAGCGACATCAGCACGCTGAACTCTGAAGACATGCTGTCATACGACGTGTTGAAAGGCTCTTCTGCTTCTGCTGTTTACGGCTCTGACGCATCCAACGGTGTTATCGTTATTACTACCAAGCATGGTGCAAGGCAACCAAGTATAACCGTTTCTTCAACTGTTGATGTGGAAACTGTTTCGTACCTGCCGCAATTTCAAAATCAATTTGGCAGCAACGGCGGCGAGCGTTATGTAAATGACTTTACTGATCTTACAACGTACATCCCCTACGAAAATCAAAGTTACGGTCCGCTGTTTAATGGTAAAATGGTTCCACTGGGCCGCCCTCTTGCTGATGGTACTGTTGAAATGGTTCCTTACGCTGCGGTATCCAATCAAAAAAGAGACTTCTTTAATACCGGTATTACTACTCACCAGAACTTCTCTTTCGAGTCGGGCGATGAGAACGGAAGTTTTCGTATGACAGCCCAGGACATCGCAACCACGGGTGTGACACCAGGTGATATGGGCCGCAGGGATATATTTCGTATCGGAGGCGACAAGAAATATGGTATCTTTTCAACCACTTATTCAGCTACTTATACCAATGTCAACAAAAACGTAACCAACAGCGGTAATGTTTATGATGATTTACTGGAATCGCCTTTGCAGGTTCCGGTTGCTGACCTGAAAAATGTTAACAGCAAATATGGCAACCCCGATTCTTACTATAATGATTATTATTATAGCCCGGGGCAGATCATCGCGCAAACCAGGTACCTGACTGTTGAAAACCACATCAATGCAAACGTATCGTTAAACCTTAAGCCATGGAAATGGGTTAATTTAACTTATCGTTCTTCTCTTGAAAACATCCAAACCAGGAACGAATTCAAAGACGCCGGTATCACTTTCAGCACGCTTTCAAAAACTGCCGATCTTATCGATTATTCGAACCAAAATGGTACCGGTATTGTTCAGGCACATGATTCTGGCACAAAGTATTCAGCAACTGATGTGTTGCCATCTTACGGTGTGAGTGATTTTAATAACTTGCTGTTCACTTCAGACTTCCTTGCCAGTTTCAACACCAAATTTGCAAAAGATTTCAGCTTCAATGGTACAGGCGGTATAGCTTACATGGAGAATAAAATCACCAATACGCCAATAAATGCAGGCCAGTTAACCACCCTGCCATATAATACCCAAAACTTTGCCGGAACCCCAAGCGTAGGCGGGCAATACAGCCTTGAGGCCCGCAAGCTCGGTTATTTTGCAGAAGGCACCTTTGGTTATAAAGACTTTGTTTATTTACATGGTTCATTCAGGACAGACCTTGACTCAAGGTTATCTACAGCGAACCGCTATATTCCATACTATGATATTGACGGAGCGCTTGTGCTGAGCGAAATGTTCAAAAGCATAACTGACAATGATATCTTAAACTTTGCTAAAATACGTTACGCCCATTCATTAACAGGTAACGTTTCTGCACTTGCAGGTGGTTCCCCATACATCGCTTATGGAGCTTATCAAACCATGCCTACTTTGGGTGCTTATTACGGCTTCCCTTACTCTGGTTCAAGTTTATCAGGTTACGGGTTGAATACACAGATTGCTAACGCCAACATTAAACCGGAAAAAATAACAGAAGACGAAGTTGGGTTGGATCTGGGTTTCTTAAAAGACCGCCTGAATCTTGCTGCATCTTATTACCAGTCAACAACTAAAGACGGTATCGTTAACACATCGGTTTCAAGCACTTCTGGTTTTACCACAGCATTAGTAAACGCTGCAAATACAAGCAATAAGGGTTTGGAGTTGGATTTGAGCGGCACTATTGTTAAAACCAATGATTTAACCTGGAAAATGGGTATTAACTGGACACATCAGTCGAGCAACGTGGAAAGTATCGTTTCCGGCGTTAATGCCATTAACGTAGGTAACTCTTCATGGGCGGTAGTAGGTCATTCATACCCTCAACTTGAAGGTTTTGACTGGACCCGCGACCCTGCAAACGGCAAGGTTATTGTTGACGCCAATACAGGTTTACCAACAAGGGCCAGCAAACTGAGCATACTTGGGCAAGCGGTGCCTTCCGACATCCTCGGTTTCCACACCACGCTAAACTATAAGAGCTTCAGTTTCTCAATGACAGTTGATTATCGCGGTGGCTACAGCATTTACAACTCAAACCTGGGCACCACGCTCGACCATAGCGGTACCAGTATCACTTCGGCAATTGCCGGCCGTCAGCGTTTTGTATTCCCGAATTCGGAGTATAAAGATCCAACAAGCGGACAAATGGTTAGCAATACCAACGTTGAGGTACAGGATGGTAACTTTAACTTCTGGCCAACTTTATACCAGAGTATAGATGCCAACTATGTTACCAGCGCTGCTGCCTGGAAATTACGTGAAGTTGCTTTGTCTTATTCACTGCCAAAACAAGTTTTAAACGATATTAAGTTTGTTAAAGCTGTTACACTTACAGTTTCGGGACGTAATCTGTTAATGTTCGTTCCGTCAACCAATAAGTTTACTGACCCTGAATTCAGCAATGATACAGGCAACGGCGTAGGTACAACCTCATTAGGCCAATTGCCTCCAACAAGGATATTCAGCACAACATTGTCTGTAACTTTATAAGATTAAAAAAATGAAAACAATAACGATATTTAAACGAAAAGTAAACATTGCCCTGCTATTTGCAGTGGTGGTGTTAGCAGGAGCGGCTGGCTGTAAGAAAGGAACATTCGATATAAACGGCGTCAATCCTAATAACCCTTCAAGCGTTCTGCCAAAATATTCACTGGCGGCTGCGTTGTCAGGCACTGCCAACCTGATGTATTCAGCTATTGGTTACAATGGCACTGTTCCTATCGGCGGTAACCAGGATATGCTCGACAACTGGATGGGCTACTGGACACAGAGCGGCGCCTATACACCAAGTAATACTTATGTATTGTACCAGTTAAACAGCAGTACCGGGAACGGTAACTGGGACGCTGCCTACAATAACCTGAGTAACTACCACACATTAATAACTTCAGTATCTGCTGACCCTACACTGGTAAATTACAAGGCGATCGGTATGATAATGTCAGCGTTCGTATTTCAACGGATTGTGGACCTTTATAATAAAGCGCCATATACCACAGCGTTAGTGCCAAACAGTACATTTTCATACAAATATGATGATGGCGCTACTATTTACAAAGGAAGTATTGCTAATATTGACGCGGCATTAGCCTTAATTAAGGCTAATGCATCAGCTGTATCTCCCGGTAACTACGATGCGATGTTCGGGGGTGATATGAGCAAATGGATAAAATTCGGAAATACACTGAAGCTAAAAATGCTGATGCGCCAAACCGCAAGTTCGGCAAATGGTTCCTTAGGTGACGCGGGTGTAAAGGCAGCGTTAGCAGGCTACACTCCCGCCGACTTTTTAGGCGCAGGGGAAGATGCTTCCATTAACCCGGGATATTCTGCTGCTGCCGATAACCAGGAAAACCCTTTATACATTGATGTTGTTACAACATCAACAGGTCAGCCAGGCTACGATGAAAAGTATTTCAGGGCAAATGCTTATGGGGTAAACTTTTACAAAGCACACAATGACCCAAGGCTGGCCATGTTTTACTTGCCAACTACCGCTGATGCTACTAAGATAACCGGACGTGTTTACGGAAGCCAGAACGGAAATGAGGCGAACAGCATAATATCCGGCCTTACCGGTTACGGCGCCAACGCTTCCGCTAAGGAGGCCGCGCCCATTATCCCGGCCTTTGAAAGCTTATTTTTATTAGCCGAAGCCCAGCAACGCGGCTATATTACTACAGGTACTGCCGCCGCTTCATATACAGCAGGCGTTGAAGAATCTTTCCGCATACTTGGCTCTACAGCTGCAATTGCCGATACTTATATGGCTCAAATTGACAAGGTTGCAAATTTTTCTCTTGCAACCGACCCAATTACTGCTATTATAACTCAAAAATGGGCTGCTTGTAATAGCTTAGATCCGCTTGAATCATTTAGTGATTACAGAAGGTTAGGTATTCCCGCAAGTCTTCCGGTGTCAATTTACCCCGGTGTAACGGCTACTCATATTCCATACCGTTTGCCTTATCCTAACAGCGAACTTAACTACAACAGTGCAAATGTACCGGATGGCGGCACAGGAACAGAGTCGCTGACATCGAAGATATTTTGGATGCCATAATTTTGACAATTTAAATTAAAAGAAAATGAAAAAAATACTATTCATATTAACATTGGCGGCGGTTTCGCTAACATCCTGCTTAAAGGATAAGCCAAATACCGACTTTTCCGGCATTGGAACAGTCATCGAGTTACCCTATTCGGGCCTGCAATATTTTGCCGGTGACGCCATTACAGATCCCGGACCTGCTATCGTAAGGCAATTTGGCATTAACATAGCTTCGGCCAAAACTTTATCAACAGCTACAAATTACTCTGTCGCGGTGGATGACAATATGCTTGCAGCTTACGATGCTGCTAATTCCGCCGTTGTATTTCTGCCAATGCCCGCCGGTTCCTATACCATCAGTAAACTTACTGGAACCATAGCCGCCGGCAAACGTTTGGATTCGGTTACGGTTACTTTTGATAAATCAAAGCTTGATCCTTCGAAGAGTTACATGCTTGTCATTAAGTTAGCCAGCGCTACAAACGGCATATTAAGCGGAAACTTTAATGCGCATTATTACCACTTTATAGGTAATGATTTTGCCGGAGCTTATGTTTACGATTACAGAAGATGGCAAAATGGCACTGGTGCCGGTGCGCCGGATATTACCGCTCTTGGCCAGGTTCAGCCCGCTGACGGTACAACAATATTCCCGGTTACACCTTTGGAATTTCAGATGATAACTGATTATAATGGACAAAAGGTAAACTATGATGTTACGTTTACACGTACGGTTGTAAGCCCAGGTGTAATACATTACACAAATTGGTCAGTTCAGTTTTTGCCGGATGACCTCGCTAAATGGACCCCAGCAGGTATTTCGAATATACAGGCGCCTGCATTCACTATACCGCCGCCTGCAACTAATGCAGACCCTAAGAAGTTTGAATTAAATTATATTTCTGGCGGTGCCCACGGTAGATATATCGATGACACCTATACCAAAGTGCCATAAATAAAGGAAAGAATATATTTTATAGGTCTTTTAAACCGCCTCATATTTATGAGGCGGTTTTTTTATCAAAAGCAGCAGGGAATACCCCGGAATGTTTTGTACAACATTACAAAAAGATATATTCGTAAAAAGCGTTCTTAGTGTCAATATTTGTTTGATAATTTTATGGCAGGTGCAGGTGCACCCCAGGCAAATGAATTTAATTTGGCGGGATTTGTTTTATTTAGTAAATTTGAAAGTAGGCCGCAATTTTGTTTTAAATTTGTAATAAAACAGCAAAACTTCTGTTTTAATTGTACCAAAAAAATCATTAATGTTTATATTTAAACCTAAAGCAAGAAAACTATGAAAAAGAATTTATTTTTATTATTGGCGTTGTTTGCAATAAAATTTGCCGGCGCCCAAACACTTACTATAAATGGAAGTGTAAAGGATGATGACGGCAATATGGTGCCATTGGCCTTTGTGCAGGATAAAACTGATAAAACAGCTACAAGGACTGATTCGTTGGGGCGGTTTTCTTTAAAGGCAAGCTCCAATGCTGTCTTATTTATTTCATCTTCGGGGTATGAGCCAAAGGTGATTGATGTTAAAGGAAAAACTGATATATTGGTTGTTTTAAAAAATGGAAAAGGAACTGCAACGCCGGTACAAACGCCGTCGGAATTTAGTACCTATACGGCGTACAACGGCGTAAGTGATGCCTTACTTTATAACACTGGAATGAGTGGAGCACTGCTTCCCGTATTTCACCCGGTAGATGAAACAAGAGGCAGTCGCTATCTCTTCTCTGATTGGGTGAGAGGCTTTGTGGTCGATCCGAAGGATTCGGTTTATAAAAACCCAAAATACGGTTTCAGTTATGATAAGATGAGCGGTGGTTTGTTGCTTACTATGGATAAACACGCAGCAATTGAAATCGATCCTTCAAAGATCAAATCATTTACCTTGTACGATAACATGGACCAGCCACAGGTTTTTGAATATGTTGCCGGGATTAATAAGACTCATTTTCCCTTGTTGATTTCTGCCGGAAAGAATTACAAGATATATAAATTAACCACCACTAAGTTTGTTAAAAATGATTTCCACAGCGATGGCATGACCTCTACCGGCAATAACTACGACGAATATGTAGATGAATATAACTACTA
>JBIOHE010000232.1:0-7025 GCA_044448725.1 Sphingobacteriales bacterium
GTAATATTTTATTATATCCGTATTAAAGAAAATCTTCGTGAAAATCTGTGTGATATTAATCAGTAAAAAAACAGCGACATTAATCCCTATAAGCAGGTTTAACTTACTGCCGGAACGCAGTACTTTAGTTTGTATATTTTGCCAGAGGGTATTCATAAAATCAAATCAATCTATTTGCTGATAACAGAATTTTTTTAAAAAAGTTGTGTCGCGTTTAGTATTTTACAATATACGAACTGTACGGCAGTTTTCAATATTAAAAACAAAAATATTACAGCTACCTGTATCTCCAGAATTTTATAAGTAAAAAGCCCAGCAAGGCCCCGCCTAAATGCGCAAAGTGCGCCACGTTGTCGCCGCCAAACTGACCAAAACCTAAAAACAACTCAAGTAATATAAAAAACGGAATAAGATACTTTGCTTTTACAGGAACAGGTACAAAAAGAATCATCAGTTCAAGGTCCGGATATAGCATTCCAAACGCCACCAGCAAGCCATATATTGCGCCGGAAGCACCAACAACCGGGATGCTGTAAATATCGAATAATTTTTGAGCATGGCCGCCAAATTGAAGATAGGACGATTCAAGCAGCGGCTGTGAAAGGGTAAAACCACCAATGATATTATGCACTTCGATTGCCTGTACCAATATCTGAAATAAGGCGGCGCCAATACCGCAAATAAAATACAGATTAAAAAAACGCTTTGGCCCTATAGCATATTCCAATATGGGACCGAACGAAAATAAAGCAAACATATTAAAAAGAATATGTTGCCAGCCGCCATGCAAAAACATGTAAGTGAGAATTTGCCAAACCCGAAACTTGGGTGAGTCGAAATAAAACAGGCCAAGGTTATTAACTATTAATTCCTGGTATTTGCTGTCACTTAAAACGATAAATGGCAAAAAACAAATAATATTAATGATCAGCAGGTTTTTTACAACCGGTGTTAAATTAGCGAAGGGCGATTGTCTGTATGCGCTCATAATAAATTATAATTGTTGAATCCCGCGCCTGCGGAATTATTTTTCAAATCGTTCTAAAAGTTCATTCAAAGTAAAGGTAGTAATTACAAGCTTGCCGTTAAGGGCAAGGTTTGGCATCTGGCATGCAAAAAGCTGGTCAATCAGTAAGTTCATTTCTTCCAATGACATCTTTGTGCCCGCTTTCGTTGCAGCATTCCGCGCAAGCGACCTTGCCAGACTGTCGCGTTTATCCAGTTTTAATATCGCCTGGTTGTTTTTATACCCCTCCAGCAATTGTTCAAGCAGTTCATGCTCGCCAACATTGTTCAATTCGGCAGGTATGCCTTCAACCACCACGGTATTTTTGCCAAACTCGCGTATATCAAATCCCAGGGCGCGAATATCGGGTAAAAGTTCCTTTAATAGTTCAAAATCGCTTGCATTAAATGTTACCGACTGCGGAAAAAGACTCTGCTGGCTTACGCCCGAATGATGCTGAAGCTGCTGCAAAAAGCGTTCGTACAAAATACGCTCATGCGCCGCCTGCTGGTTAATCACCATAAATCCCGATTTTATCGGCGACAAGATAAAGCGGTTATGCACCTGAAAAAGCTGCCTTTCACTTGGTTTGCTGATATCCTGATCGTCCGCTACAATACTTTTTTCTTCGTGGATCTCCTGCTGAAAGGTTGTTTCTTTTTTGCTGATGGCATAAAGGGTGTCCCAGTTTTGCGGGATAGGCGAACTGCGGTATTCACCGCTGTTCCGCAAAAACGGAATTTCACGCTCAATTTTTTTATCCGTGTTAAACGGGTTAAAATCCGGGTTAAAGGTAATTGTTGGTGCAACTATCTCTTCCAATGGTTTAAGGGTAACCAAATGTTCAATGCCGCTATCCTTGTCAAAATCAAGACTGGGGGTAATATTGTACCTGCCCAGTGAGCGTTTTACCGCCGAACGGATAATGGCATAAATGGTTTGTTCGTCCTGGTATTTTATCTCGGTTTTGGTAGGATGAACGTTAATATCAATTTTTGCCGGGTCAATTTCAATAAAAAGCACATACAGCGGGAAAGTATCTTCCGGCAACAGTTCTTTAAAGGCCATCAGTACGGCATGGTTTAAATAAGCATCCCGTATAAAACGGTTGTTCACAAAAAAGAACTGCTCCCCGCGCGTTTTACGGGCATATTCGGGCTTGCCCACAAAGCCGTGCAACTGAATAACCGATGTATCTTCCTCAACGGGCACCAGCCGCTCGTTATATTCCCTGCCCAGCAAATGGACAATACGTTGTTTGAGCGTTGCCGCCGGCAAATGGTAAACTTCCTGCCCGTCGTGGTGCATGGTGAAAAATACCTGCGGGTGCGCCAGCGCTACCCGTTGAAATTCATCAATGATATGCCGCATTTCCACCGGGTTGCTTTTTAAAAAGTTACGGCGGGCGGGGGTATTATAAAATAAATTCTTTACCGATAGGGACGTGCCCGGATTTGCCGAACAGGCCTCCTGGCTTAAAACTTCCGATCCCTCAATAAAAATACAGGTGCCCAGTTCGTCTTCATGGCGGCGCGTTTTTAGTTCAACCTGGGCTATTGCGGCAATAGAAGCCATAGCCTCGCCCCGGAAACCCATGGTACGAATGGCAAAAAGATCTTCAGCTTTCTGTATTTTCGAGGTAGCATGCCGCTCAAAACTCATCCGGGCGTCGGTTAAGCTCATGCCGCAGCCGTTATCAATAACCTGTATCAGCGATTTGCCGGCATCTTTAAGTATCAGTTGTATTTTATCAGCCCCGGCGTCGAGCGCATTTTCCACCAGTTCTTTTACGGCTGACGCCGGCCGCTGCACTACTTCGCCTGCGGCAATCTGGTTGGCAACGGCATCCGGTAAAAGATGAATTATGTCTGGCATTTTGTAAAAATTCCCTTCTTTTTCGTTTTCGGTGCTAAATTAAATATTTGATGCCATAACTTTATGCCTTTGTTTTTGTATATACTTTTGTAGTTTACAATTTTTAAGACACCCCGATGAATAAAACATGGCCCCTGGTACTCCTGCTCTTTGCAGCAGCCTGCAAAAACAAAGATTATAATGCCGATATGCTGGTTAAAAATGCAGTGGTTTATACCGTTGACAGTAATTTTACTACCGCCGACGCCTTTGTGGTATCAGCGGGAAAAATTGTAGCCGTAGGCAAAGCTGATACATTAGAGCAAAAATACAACGCCCGCGCGGTGTTAGACGCTAAAGGGAAACCGGTTTATCCGGGCTTTATCGACGCCCACTCACATTTTTACAGCTACGGGTTAAGTTTGCAGGAAGTTAAACTCGAAAAAACAAAAAGCTGGCAGGAGGTTGTTGATTCGGTGAACGTTTTCGCCCGGAAAAATGCCGAAGGATGGATAGTTGGCCGCGGATGGGACCAGAACAAATGGAAAGTAAGGGATTTCCCCAATAAAGCCAAACTTGATTCCCTGTTCCCGGTAAGGCCGGTAATGCTGGAACGCATTGACGGGCATGCTTTACTGGTTAACCAGGCTGCATTGAACATAGCCGGTATTAAACCCGGACAAACCATTGCCGGCGGAAAAATTGAAACCATTAACGGAAAACTTACCGGACTGTTAGTGGATAACGCCGAAGGGCTGGTAGAACGCAAGATCCCCGCCCCAACCGACCCCATAATTCAAACCGCTTTACTGGATGCCCAGCGCAATTGCTTTGCAGTTGGGCTTACTACCGTTGAGGACTGCGGCCTGCCCTATACCATGGTGAATACCATCGCCCAGCTGCAGCACAAAGGCGCCCTGAAGATGCGGATGTATGTTATGCTGTCGGATGCCCCGGAAAATTATGCTTATTTATTTAAACGTGGTGTTTTTAAAACCCCCGGCCTCGACGTAAGGTCGTTTAAAATGTATGCGGATGGCGCGCTGGGTTCAAGAGGGGCATGTTTATTACAGCCTTATTCCGATCAGAAAAACTGGCGCGGGTTTTTACTGAGCAGCCAGCAGCATTTTAAGGATGTTGCGGAAAAGCTGATGGCCAAAGGTTTCCAGCTATGCACCCATGCCATAGGCGACTCGGCCAACCGGGTGATATTAAAGGTATATGCAAGTGTATTAAAAGGCAAAAACGACCGCCGCTGGCGCATAGAACATGCGCAGGTGCTGTCGCCGGAAGATGTCAAATTATTTGGTGAATATAATATCATCCCTTCGGTGCAGCCAACCCACGCCACCTCCGACATGTACTGGGCGGGTGACCGGCTGGGTAAAAAACGCCTGAAATCGGCATATATATTTAAACAACTGCTTGACCAAAACGGCTGGCTGCCGCTGGGCACTGATTTCCCGGTTGAAAATATTAACCCGATATATACGTTTTATGCTGCAGTTGAACGTAAAGATTTGAAAGGTTATCCAGAGGACGGGTTTCAGCCCGAAAATGCCCTTACGCGGACGGAAGCCTTACGGGGAATGACGATATGGGCGGCGAAAGCAAATTTTGAAGAAAAAGAAAAAGGCAGCATAGAACCCGGCAAGTACGCCGATTTTGTGATCCTCGACAAGGATATTATGAAGATTAAGGGAGCCGGGTTGCCAGGGGTTAAAGTGCTGAAAACATATATAAATGGCGAAAAGGTTTATGAGAAAAAGTGATCCCTGGTTTTACACTTTAATTGTATCGGTATTTGTTCTGTTTAATTCTGCCTGTGCGCAAAATCCTCCTTTCACTGGCAGGGCTTATGTGGAAGAAGAAAAACTGGTTGGACAAACAACTGTACTGCTGAACAACGCCAATTATCTGATCCCTCTGCAAAACCCCGATCAGCTAAAAATTGCCAGTATCCATTTTTCATACCAGTATGCGGCGGGGTTCGACAGCCTGCTTAATAAATATACCAGGGTGCAGCCATTTAATGGCAAAGATTATTTCGGCTTGCCTGCCGGACAGGCAGGTGCAAAAAGCCTTGATGAACTATCATTCGACCTGAAGTTGTATAATACAATCATCCTCCAGTTAACTGACGTCGATCTGGACAATCCGCAGGTTTTCAGTTTTATCAATAGCAATCAAAAAATAAAAAACGTAGTTATCGCCTTATTTGGCAGCAGCAACGGTCTGGTGAAATTGAATAATGTCGCCCTGCCCATTATCTGGTGCGAACGGGTGTCGCCTGTTTCGGCATTTTTTAGCGCACAGGCCATATTTGGCGGGGTGGCCATCACACATAAACTAAACCGGAGTTTCTCACTGGCCTACAGGGCAAATATGGGTTTTACAACTGAAAAAATCCGTTTGCAATATACTGTTCCCGAAGACGCAGGGATCAATACCAATGACCTGCTGGGAATTGATAATATAGCTGCCGAAGCTATTTTAAACCAGGCAACGCCGGGCTGCGTGGTTTTGGTGGCAAAAGATGGCAAGGTGATATTTAATAAAGCTTACGGCTATCATACTTATGATAAGACTGTCCCCGACAAGATCGCTGATATTTTCGATCTGGCGTCGATGACCAAAATATCGGCGACCACCATGGAAACCATGCTGCTGTATGACCAGGGTAAATTAAACCTTGATTCAACCGTTGGCAATTACCTGCCCATGACCCGTAAAACCAATAAAAATGATCTCCGTGTGCGTGAAGTGCTTGAGCACCAGGCAGGGCTGATACCCGATATTCCTACGGTTGAAGCTGTAAAACCAACAGACCATAGCGCCGATTCGTCAGCAGCCTATCCCACCAAAGTGAACGATAATTACTTTTTAAGGAAGGACTACTTTAAGGAGATAATGTGGCCGGCGATAATAAATTCGCCGCTGAGAACAAGAGGGCAGTACGTTTACAGCGACCTGAGCATGATTATGATGCAGCAAATAGTTGAAACGCTTACTGCAACTCCCGAGAATATTTATGTGCGGCAACAGCTTTATAACCCGCTGGGTATGCAAACCGCCGGTTTTTTGCCGCTTTATCGTTTTTCGCCCGACCGCATCCCCCCTACGGAGGATGATGAAGTTTACCGGCACGAACTGCTTGACGGTTATGTACATGATCCCACGGCAGCCCTGATGGGCGGTGTAGCCGGTCACGCGGGTTTGTTTGCCGATGCCAATGACCTGGCCATTTTATACCAGATGATGCTAAACCGGGGCAGCTATGGCGGCGTACAGTTTATAAAACCCGAAACGGTGGATCTTTTTACCACAAAACAGTCGGATGTAAGCCGCCGCGGCCTGGGCTTTGACCGCTGGGACCCCATCGCCGATAAGCATTATCCATCGCAACTGGCATCCCCTCAAACCTACGGGCATACCGGTTTTACAGGAACCTGCGTTTGGGTTGACCCGAGGTATAACCTTGTTTATATATTTTTATCAAACCGGGTAAACCCGGCGGTCAGCAGTAAACTATCCAGCCTGAACATAAGACCAAGGATACAGGATGTGGTTTACCAGGCGATACAGAAAGGGATGTGAGGGGTTTCGGAATTGTTTTGGTTCAAGATGTTTGTCTGAATCAGAATTTTTCACTTTTGTTTGTTTTCAATGGTGTTCAAGAGGGCTGCGCCGTTTACAGAATGTAAGAATTTTCAAGATGCAGGCCGACTATATTCTGCTAATCCTTTAATTCTGTAAATTCTGATTCAGACAAAATACGCCTGCAAGGTTAAACGCTGTGCTATATCTTTTGCAATCCCTCTTGCAAATCCCGCCAAAATTTACTATATTTGAATTAATCCCCGGTATTAAAACCTGCCCGCAGAAAATCACGCAAAATTATTTTATACCTCGTTTTTTCGCTCGTTTGCTGCATTTCTTTGACATTTTAATCGTATTTATTTGATATTCAATGATTTAAGCAAATCGCTCCCACTAAATTACGAGGAGCTAAACGCGTTTAGCCCCTCAAACGGTAAAAATTACGAGGATCAAAACACATTTAACTCCTCAACAATCAAAAAGTACGAGGAGCTAAATGCGTTTAGCCCCTCCTATGTTTACAATTGAAATAAAAAGTGTATTGATAGTTTGTATACGAGGTATA
>JBIOHE010000233.1:0-7012 GCA_044448725.1 Sphingobacteriales bacterium
AGGTTTGGAGAGGATTTAGGTGAGGCTTATTGAGTATTATTAAAGCTTATGGAAACCTATTTAACCAGTGTAAAAAAACGTTTTGAGTATTACAAAACACTCGCCGAGCAAACATTTTCGCAACTGACCGATAACGACCTGTTTTGGCAGTACAACGAAGAAAGCAATAGTATTGCTACCATCGTAAAACACCTGTCCGGCAATATGCTTTCACGCTGGACTGATTTTTTAACCACCGACGGCGAAAAACCATGGCGGGAAAGGGATTCGGAATTTGAAAACGATATTAAAACCAGGCAGGCCTTACTGGATCAATGGAATAAGGGTTGGGATTGCCTTTTTAATGCCCTTAATTCGATAAAAGATGATGACTGGCAGGCGGATGTTTATATCCGCAATGAGCGGCATACTGTAGTTGACGCCATTAACCGGCAGCTGGCGCATTACCCTTATCATATCGGGCAAATTGTATTTATCGGTAAAATGCTTGCCGGGACAAGCTGGAAATCGCTTTCGATACCAAAAGGGGATTCGGAAAAATTCAATGCAGAAAAATCTAAAAAGCACTAAAATAAGCCATCTTAAATATACTTTTGCCCCGTACTTGCACCATACCCATTATCAATGAAGAAAAGTATCCTGTTATCCATATTGTCCGGCCTGCTGCTATGGATTGCCTGGCCGCCAACCCATTATACTACCTTTTTACTTTTTGTCGGCCTGGTGCCCATGCTGGTGGCGATGGAGAACATCATCCGCTCAACCGCCGAAAAAAAGGGGAGAAAGATCTTTGGCATTACCTTCCTTGGCTTTTTTATCTGGAATACGCTATGCATTTATTGGGTATATAATTCCCTGAAAACCGTCGGGAATGTGGTTGCTATCCCAATCTCATTGATACCTTATTCCTTAGGACCGCTATTAATGGCGACGGCCTGCTGGCTTTATTACAGGCTAAGGCGCAACGCTGGTCGGGCGATCAGTTTAATTGCTCTAATTTGCTTTTGGATAGGGTATGAATACCTGCACCAAACCTGGGACCTCAACTTCCCATGGATGACGCTTGGGAATGGGTTTGCCATTACCCACCAATGGATCCAATGGTATGAATATACCGGCGTTTATGGTGGCACAGTTTGGATTTGGACCATCAATATCCTGGTGTTTTTAATTTACACCGGCTTAAGGGAAGGGCAACATCAAACCTTAAGGTTAAAACTTATATCGGCCTTTGTCGCGGTACTGGTACTTCCTCTTAGTTTTTCATTGTACCGGTATTATAGCTACCACGAACAAAACAACCCATCAAATATTGTGGTAGTTCAGCCCAATATCGACCCTTATGCGAAAGAATCAACCATACCGGCTCACCAGCAGCTCAGTATATTAACCCATTTGTCCGATTCCTTAGGACAGCATAACACGGAGTTTTTTTTATGGCCCGAAACCGCCATAGCCGACCAGGTTGACGAGGCCAAAATCCGTAACAATACCTATTTTTTGCAGGCGCAGCAGTTTTTGAGCAAATACAAAAATGGAAATATCATTACCGGTGCTGAAACGTATAAGATCTATAACAAGCAAGCTACGCCAACCGCAATTTACGACAGTCAGAACCGGATCTATTTCGATAACTTTAATGCAGCGCTGAATATTGAGAACTCGGCAGAGGTTCAGTTTTATCATAAATCGAAACTGGTGCCCGGCGCGGAATCATTGCCTTTTGGTTCGGCTTTGTCGTTTTTAAAACCAGTGTTTGAGCATTTGGGCGGTGCTACCGGCAGCTATGGCAGCCAGGAGGAGCCGGGCGTATTTTATTCGCAAAGCGGTATAGGCGTGGCCCCGGTAATTTGTTATGAGACCATCTGGGGCGAGTGGATAGCCGGCTCGGTACATAAGGGGGCGCAATTTATAGCCATTATTACCAACGACGGCTGGTGGGAAAACACTACCGGCAAAGACCAGCACCTCGACTATGCCAAACTGCGGGCCATAGAAACCCGCCGCTGGGTTTGCCGCTCGGCCAATACCGGTATTTCCGGGTTTATCAACCAGCGCGGCGATATAGTGCAGCACAGCCAATGGTGGGTAAAAACAGCGCTTAAACAGGACATTAACTTAAATTCTGATCTTACTTTTTACGTGCTGCATGGCGATTATATTGCCAAACTCGGGAGTTTGCTGGCGTTATTGGGGGTGGTGTTTGTCGGGTTTAGGATGGTGAGGAGGTGATTTTTTGGGGGAGGGGGCGATCCTATTTCTTTAACCCCTCCCTGACGCTTTTAACAAAGCTTACAGGTACGCCGACGCTGCCGGCAATCTGTTCGTCAGATAAACCTAAGTTGACGATCAGGTTTGTAATCACTTCGAGCCCTTTTTCTTCGCGGCCCTCTTCCCGGCCTTTTACAATACCTTTTTCGATGCCTTTTACTTCGCCCTTTTCAATACCCTTTTCTTCTCCTTTACGGTAAAGAAAATCCTTTTCTTCTTTAAAAAACTTAGTGACTGTTTCCATCGCTTTTTCAAATTGTTGTTCAATACTACCGCGCAACTGTACAAATATACGCAATTGTTTAAAATATCTGCTTTCAGCAAAATCACCTTTTGTAAAGGATTGCACCTGGTCCACAATAGACTTTACCGCCTCGTAACTATCCTCTTTCCCAAAGTTAGCTAAAATACCCAGCATTTTAACCTCCGGGTTGTCGGCTTTAAGAAATAATTTATAACTGGCCTCTGCTATGCGGATAAGCTTATAGTTAAACTTATGATCTTCGGTATCTATTTGAGTGGGCATCGTGGGTTCCATATCCTGTAAAAAAATCACATACTGCTTTACCGGGAGATGGTACCTGCGCATCAGCATCACACTGTATTCTGCCATACGGTAAACCATTTCCTTTTCATCCGCTACCTGAAACTCCACCTGCAACACATAAGCATAGCCTGTTCTGTCGGTTACCTTTTTCAGGGCGTCGGGCGTTCTTTCTTTGGTGTGCTGTATGTCATCCGGCAGTTCCTCGCTTTGTACTATATCCAGCCCCAATATATCCCTAATGATTACCGGCAGGGTAATCTCCAGGTTCTCCTTAAAAATCTTATCATATTGACCAGCCTGACTGCCTTTATTACTTCGCTTTGCCATCGCCTCAAATATAAGATATCCGGGTTATAAATGGCCCGAAAGTTGCACAGCCCCGAACACCAGGGGTCGTCATATTGAACGGATCGTTGATGCGTTGAATTTAAAGGAAACGCTATTTTCAAGAGAATGACATACTTTGGTTATGATGGAGCACCTTTAAAAAACAAATTACCGATCAGAAAATCGCAAATCACAGTCCGCCTTTGCTATGCTGTTTTCCCCATTTTATCATTTCGTCAACTACGGGGGTGAGGGTAAAACTATAGGTTGTCAGTTTATATTCAATAGCTACGGGGGTGCTGTTATGCACGATGCGTACTATCAGCTTATTGGCTTCCAGGTCTTTTAGTTCTTTGGAGAGTACGCGGGTGGTGATATTAGGGATATTGCGCTGCAAATCCCTGAACCGGCTTATCCCGGCATACATCGACATTAAAACAGGCAGCTTCCATTTGCCGTTTATCACCTGCAACGTATCCTGTACGTAACTGATTCTGTCGCTTATGGTAGTAATATCTTTTTTCATTTCGATATACTTTAACAGGTCAGTATCAAATATATATCAAAAAATCTCAATCCGTGATATCAGCTAAAAATAAAATTGAAACAAACGGTTTTGCGGATGAAAAGGTGCGCGCAACATCCATGAATTAAGCCGCTTAAAATCAAAATGTTTTTCCTTGCAGGTTTGAAAAAATAATCATTAAATTTATACACCCTAACACGCTAAATCTTAATCCAATGGAAAAACCTGACGCTTCCGGTGCTTTGCAAGAACAGTTTCTTGGGCATACTGACATCCATCCGTTTGAAAATATCGCGCTGGCATTCTCAGGCGGCGGTTTTCGGGCGGCGACCTTTGCTTTGGGCGTTTTGTCCTATTTCAACAAAATTGAGTTTGACCCGGATGACGCGCATAGCGGGCAGACGCTTTTGCAGCGGGTAACCTATTTATCCTCGGCATCGGGCGGCACCATTGCTACTGCATTATATGCCCTTTGCAATGCGCAGGGTAAAACCTTCGAAGCGTTTTATGTAAAGTTGTTTGACACACTCACCGGCGACCGCCTTCTGGAAAATGCGCTAATAGTACTTTCGGATAAAAAACGATGGGAAAAAGACTCGAAAAAGGGGCGTAATATTATCAACGCTTTTTCGGTAGCTTATGATGAATATATTTTTGAGGGACATACGCTGGAGTCACTGATTCATCAATCGAAAAACGGCGCCCACTTACAGGAAGTTTGTTTTAATACCACAGAGTTTTACACCGGCCTTTCTTTCAGGCAGGATCTAAAACTTGTGCCTGATGCCGGAAAAGATCCCTATTACAAATACGGGAACGAAAATATTTATGTAGAACATGCTGTTTCAAAAAGAATAAAATTAGCCGATGCGCTGGCCGCCTCCTCCTGCTTCCCGGGCGGTTTTGAGCCTATTGTTTTCCCTGATGATTTTACCTACCAGGGCTTAAGCGAAGGCGCCCTTAAAAAAGCGACCACCCTAAAGGAACAAACGGGCGATAAAGATGAAAAAAAGTTTATTGCCGAAAAAAAGGTGGGTTTTATGGATGGCGGCATCACCGACAACCAGGCCCTGCAAAGCATGATGTATGCCGATGGACGAAGGATCAGACGGGAAACCAGCTTTAGTCCTTTTGATCTGATGCTGGTGAACGATGTGGGCAGTTACTTCATAAAACCTTATGTGGTGCCGGAGCTGACCAAACATAGGGGCATAAACTTAACATGGGTTTACCGCCTGATATTTTTTATTTTTGTAATAGGGCTTGCCCTTGCCGGGATCGGGATTCATTGTCACCGCCCTGTTCTCGACCTTATCGGGGGATTAGTTATTGTTATCCCCGCAATTTTTTTGTGGTTCGTTTCCTGGTTAAAGAAAAAGATAGTGGCGGTTTCGGAATCGCCAACGGGCTTTACCGAAAAGATCATCAAACTAATGGTGCGTTATTTTACCAAAACGCCAATTGTTGTGCTCAAACAAATGCTGGAGGCCAGGGCCGAATCGGTGCTGATGCTGAATATGAGCATTTTTATGAAAAGGATAAGACAACTGATCTACAATAAGTTTTACGAATCGCCCGAATGGAAAAACCGCGGCAAAGGCAACCATATTTACGATCTGTCGTTTTCGAGTGATCTTTACCGTAAACGAAACCCGCCTTTACCCTACCTGGAGCCCAGCAGGGATATTAAGATTGTTGCCCAAACCGCCTTTAATATGGGAACAACCTTATGGTTTGATGAAGAAAATACTAACCAGCAGCATAGCGAAGCCTGTATAATTGCCTGCGGGCAATTTACCACCTGCTACAATTTACTGAGTTATATTGAAAAGTTGCTTAAAAGCGAATCAAGCTATCATCAACGCTTACTTGCCCTGAAAAAACAGCTGTCGGCTGATTATGAGCTGTTTAAAACTGATCCTTTTTTTAAGTATAATCAGGATGGGATCAACTACAAAATTCCAAAGTTTCAGCCGCTAAGTGTGAAAGATATACCGTTTCCGTCTAATTGGTAAGCCGGGAAAAAGAGACTGAAAAAATCAGTTTTGAAAACTTAAGTTTGATGGCAGGCAATAAGGTTTAAAAAAATATTTAATTTAACGGAATATTTTAATAACCGATCTAATCCAATTGTAAATGGAACCAAATATTGAGGAATTAAGAAAAAACTATGAAAGTTTTGCTGATGAAAAACTAATCCGCATAGCGTCCGAAGAGGCAACGGGACTTAGGCCTGAAGCATTAGAATTGCTTAAACAAATCATAAAAGAGCGGGGACTATCGCAAAGTGTTGCCAAAGGAATTGATGCCCAGTTTAAAGAAATTGATGAAAATACTTTGTTAGAATATTGCGAACTTTTGAGACGTTGCCCTTGTCCGATTTGTAATTCTGTATTTGATAAGTTAAATGCCACTATAACAGGAACTACTATAAGCTACATCTTTTTGACAAGTTATCGGAAGGAAATAAAAATTGGGTGTCCAACCTGTCTTGATAAACAAAATAATAACGCAATGATTAAATCAGCTTTATTAGGTTGGTGGGGTTTCCCATGGGGTGTTGTCAGGACTCCGGCAGCGTTAATATTTAACAATAAAATGAAAAAACAAAATAACCTCTCGGAAGCCAATGATACATTGAAAGCCTTTGTTTTGGGGAGAATTGGACGAATAGAAGCAAACAGAAATAATCCGGAGGGGCTTAGTGATATAATTCAATACATCAGGTAGATATAAAACTTACGAAGTTTTAAAAACTTAAGTTCGATGCAGGCAAGCCCTGTCTTACTAAGAATTAATTAAGTACAAGAGACTCAAAAAAAACATCTTTTGATTTGGTGTCCTTCCCGTAAGGAACAATCGTTGTCAAACTATAAAAATGACTTCCCTGAACAATCATGAAGGAAAAAGTTTTGATTCTTTTTTCAGTATTTTCACCTTCAACGTGATAGCTTACAAGCTGGTTCCATTTCCCAACGTTAATATCGCCCAGGGTAAAGCCGGGCATTTGACCCAGCATTCCTGTTTTTATGCTGTTTGCAAAATCCTGGGTGGGAGCCATCGGCACTAATGTTGCAGAATCGATGCCTGCAACTTTTACAAAATCAACTTCCGTTATGATATAGACCACACTATCTTTACCCCTGGCGATATGACTTCCCTGCACATCACCCGGCTGTGATGGTAGCTTAACCGAAAATTTATTATCTATTTTATAATTTATCCAGCCGGTTTGCGCGTGGACAATGTTTAATGTGAGGATTGTTGTGATAAGCAACAGGAATATTTTTTTCATTGGTTGTGTATTTATATTGCTAAAGGTGAATATAAAAGGTATAAGA
>JBIOHE010000234.1:0-7011 GCA_044448725.1 Sphingobacteriales bacterium
CTGTTTGTCCATTGGGAACTAAGAAAACCATAGCAATGGGAATGAAAGGTTTAACTGGAAGAGCCGTGTAACGGGAGACTGTTAAGCACGGTTCTGTGAGAGCCTTGGGGTGAAATTCCTCTTGGCTACTCGACAAAAAGGGAAAAACAGAAAATAGGCTTGATAAAGACAGATTATAGCGTATGGAATTAGGAGTAAAAACAACGGCAATGCCAGTTACAGGCAAACCGAAACATAAGGGTGGCAGACCGAAAATTAACGTCAGACGGGAAGTGCATATCAAGGTCAGGCTAACCGCCACCGAGCATTTTATGATAGCCTCAAGAGCCAAAGAAGCGGGTATGAAAATCAGCGATTGGTTCAGGGCGGCGGCTAAAGCCGCGCGGGTTATCGCCCGGTTAAAACCGGAAGATTTACAGATCATGCGGATGCTCGCGGGAATGGCCAATAACTTGAACCAACTAACCAAATTGGCGCACCTGAGCGGACTTTTAACGGTTGCCCGTAAATGCGATGGGCTAATGACAGAAATTGACCAGGCATTAAAATATTTCAACAGCGATGATCGGAAAGATACCTAAACCCGGCAAAAGCTTCGGCGGCTGCATAGAGTACAACATCCTGAAAAAAGATGCTGCCATACTTTATTCGGATGGCGTGCGCATCGATAAGATTGCGCACACCATCGACGATTTTAATATGCAACGGAAAATGAACCCCGGTTTAGGTCAGGCGGTTGGACATATTGCTTTGAGCTGGAGTCCGGAGGACAGAGAAAAGTTGAACGACGAAAAAATGGTCAGCATAGCCAAAGAGTACCTGCAAAAAATGAAAATACAGGACACACAGGTATTGATTGTCAAACACAAAGACCGGGCGCATCCGCACATACATATCGTTTATAACCGGGTAAATAATAATGGCAAGACGATAGCCGACAACTTCCAGCACCTGAAAAATATTAAGATCAGCAAAGAGCTAACCTTAAAGCACGGAATGCACATCGGACAGGGCAAGCAAAAGGTTAACCGTCCGCAATTAAAAGGCATAGACAAGCTAAAATATGAACTGCATGATACCATAAAAGCAGCCAGTAAGAAAGTTAGCAATATGGTTCAACTTAAACACGAACTGGCTAAACAGGGTATTGGTATGCAGTTCAAATACAAAAGCGGCACTTTGGAAATACAGGGTATCAGTTTCAGTAAGGGCAAGTATAAATTTAAAGGTTCGGAAATCGACCGCAGTTTAAGCTATGGCAAATTAAGCAAGGCAATACAGGAGCAGGTACAGCAACAACAAACCCAGGCGAAGCCAGCCACGTTAGCCGACCAGTTAAGGCAGGTCATTGATGAACGACAGGGCAAAGAGCCAACCATCATTCACAAAGAGCCGCAGACCAGTTTTTTGCAGGAAACTTTACAATTATTTGAACAGTTGCCAGCAGGCATTACCCCCGAACCCGATGATGCTCACAGGCGCAAAAAACGAAAAGGCCAGGAGCAGGATCAAAGTCATGGTATTAGCAGGTAGTAATTAACAAATTAATGAACAACAAAAACATTAAAGACATGGAAACCAACGAAGAATATAATGTACAGCAGGAGATTATAGACAGTATGGCTAAAAAAGTTACCACCCTCGAAAAAAGGCAGTCGAAAATTGAGGAACTTGATTTAGCTGCCCTACCATCTAAAGTAAACGAATTGGAAACTAAGGTAACCGAAACAGCCAAAATGCGGACATTGGAAAACACCAAGCAGTTAGAGCGTTTTGATAAACAATTGAACAGGTTTGATGAAAAGATCAATGCCATACCTAAAGAGATACCAGTCAAGTATAATGTTCAGTTTGACACCAAATCAAAGTTTGTTATCAGGACAATTTTAGGTTTAGGGCTTGCAGTTGCCGTTATGCTCGCCATCTCGATAAGCTTGTGGATTGAAAATAGCCGCAGGGTTGATGAAACAAATAAATTCCTTATCCTACGGGGTTTTTATCCTGATGTGGCGAAATATCTTGACAGCGCATATACGGCTAATGCCGACTTTTTTATTAAAAAGGCAAAGGCTAATATAGATGAACAACAAACTATGTCAGAAGCAGCATTTGAAGCGAAACAGGCCGCAGAGGAAAGTAAGTTGGCGAATGATAAGCTTAAAAAATTAAAGGGTAAAGCAACAGTTACAAAGAAGCGGGCTAAGTAATTATTGTTTTTGAATAAACAACATGGAAAGGAGCTATGTTGCAACGATAATAAACAGTTCATCAATTAAGAAAGGGGTTGGCCCTGGAACGGTGAGCGACGAGGTTAAAAGTCATTCCAATAATCCTTTTGTGATAAAAAAGGTGGAAGAAGCCAGTAAGACTATCCAAGGGTCGGCTTGCTAATGAAAAGGCTGGATTTTAAAATCCAGTCTTTTCATTAGGGAGTGTAAATTGAACTGTGTCAACTAAAAATAAACTTGTTATTGTTTAAGATGTTGGAATGTGGGAAACTCCTTCAGTTTTCCATATTTCATCATCTATCCATTATTTAGGTGACCAGCTATCCTATCTTCAAACATAATATAAAGTTGGGATAAAGTCAAACTCCAGTTATGCATGGGCATCGTCCATTTTTCAGAGATATTCTGAACTACCAGGTAAATCAGCTTTAATAAAGCGTTATCTGATGTGAATGCTCCTTTTGTATAGTCACTTACGTACCTGCCTATGAAAGCCTTCAACCGCGTTAGTCGTATAAATTACCCTGCGGATGTGGGCATCATACTTGAAAAAGGTTGATAGATTTTCCCAATTATTATACCGTGACTGAACCGGAACAGGATACTTTTTACCCCATTTTTCATCCAGAGAAATCAGGTTTTCATAGCCTTGTTCTTTGTTAATGGCCTGGTAAACCGGCTTGAAATCAGCCATGAATTTCTTCTTGTCTTTCTCGGCAATATAGCGCAGGCTATTACGGATCTGATGGATAACGCAGGTCTGTATTTCTGTTTTTGGAAAGATGGCCGCTATGGCCTCGGGAAAGCCTTTTAAGCCATCAACGCAGGCTATCAGTATGTCCTGAAGGCCGCGGTTTTTCAGATCGGTCAATACTGAAAGCCAGAACTTTGCACCCTCACTTTCAGATAAATACATACCAAGCAGGTCTTTTTGCCCACGAAGGGAAACACCAAGAATATTGTAAATTAGCCCTGGTAATTACCGCGTTACCCTCGCGCTTTA
Source organism: Sphingobacteriales bacterium (assembly GCA_044448725.1). GTDB lineage: Bacteria > Bacteroidota > Bacteroidia > Sphingobacteriales > Sphingobacteriaceae > Mucilaginibacter. Next base: position 3,232 of record JBIOHE010000234.1, read on the forward strand.
TAGTGCATACAGTCCAGGTAAACAAAGGCGTAAACCGATTCCAAGGGCCGCTGCCGCCACTCGTTCATGGCTGGAATGACCTTGTCTGTAATAGAGGATAAACGCCCTGAAATTGCGTAACAGCAAGGTTTTGATCCTGTTTTGATTATATGCTTTTGGATCAGCCGGAATGTTATATATTTTTTCGTAACTATCAGCACGATCGTTATCACTTACCGCGCTGGTTAACCCGCTCTGGTCTTCCCAGACACCGCCCTGGGTTGTACCGGGGTCGAGTGTTACGTCAAAATCCGAAGTTTTTTCGCATCCGCAAAACCAAACTGGCAACAAGGGTGCAGGTAACCCGCACTTTTTTATTAGTTACCATGTTGCTGATTTTGGCGGTAAAACCCTGGGCATCAATAAGCCGGTATTTATCGTACATTAAACGGATATTTACATATTGCGATGGCTGATTTACAGTTAGCTCCACCACTGTTTTAGGGTCTTTGGTTTGGGCAAACAGATGTTGTTGCAACAGTATTAAAACAACTGTGTAAAATAGTTTTTTCATTGTATTTGAATTTATTATAAAGAGGTGGCTACTATCTCATATACTTTATTGAAAGGCTAAGGCGCCAAAACCAGGCGGAACCCTAATGTATATCCATAAACTGAAGTTAAACGGTTATTAGTAAGGCAAAACGACGGGTTATATTGATACCAATTGCCACCACGGCTCACATGGAACGCACCCGTTAAGGGCCCTTGAGGATTTTGGACCGGACCCTCGGGGTAGTCCCCATACCAGTCCAAGCACATTTCAGCTACATTACCCGACATATCATATATCCCCAGCTCATTCGGCTTCCAATGGCCACCTGGCTGCACCGAACTGCCACTGGTTGCACCATACCAGCCCACCTCATCTAAATTGTTACTACCACTATAGCTATACCCTATACTGTGGTTGCCACCACGTGCCGCGTATTCCCATTCAGCCTCGGTAGGCAAGCGAAAGGTTTGACCAGTTTGCTGACTTAACCACTTGCAGTAATTGGTTGCATCATCCCAACTTACCCATATAACCGGGTAATTATATCCCGCAGTCTTTCGTTTTTTGCCGTCCACGCCATATTCCCAGTTCACAAAGGTTGTTTTGTTTCCATCTCCATGTATTACATATTGTCCCTTCCCCTCTTGTTCTGTCGTAGTCTTATAACCCGTTGCATTGACGAACTTGCGGAAATCGCCCACGGTCAATTCATACTTACCGATAAAAAAACTGCTTACAGTTACTCTATGAAATTTAAGATGTCCAGTTGTATCATTTTTGTCGCCCATATCAAAGCCTCCACCCTGCACATACACCATCGGAATGCCGGTCTTTTTTATTGTTTCTTCTGCCTGCTCCAATCGCGCTTTTATCACCGCTTCGTCCTGTTGTTGTTTTGCTTCTTCTTGTTGCTTAATTACGGCCTCTTGCTGCAAACGTGCAGCTATCGTACTACCAAGTTTTATACTTAAAGCAAATCCACCATCAGCATTTTTAACAGAAATATTCTGGCTGATACTATCGGCAGGATTAATGCCTACAGCCTTCACGCTATAGTTGTCGGCAGCTAACTGTAAAGGCAAAATGCCGCCTTCGGTTATTTTGCCGATGTTTTCATTGTCAATAAAAATGGTACATTCAGCATCAGCTTGTATTTTTATATTGATAATTGGCACCAATTTTTCCAGCCGTGCTATTGCTTCATCATCGGTTGCATTTCCTACTGCTTTTGCTCTTTTATACCATTTTAAGGCTTTCGCATAATTTTTAACAACCCCTTTGCCACTCTCATAGTCCCTGGCAATAACATCCATCCAACTAACATCTCCAGCCTCTGCGCACTTTTCGGCCCAGAACGCAGCTTTTGCATAGTCAACAGTTGTCTCTCCCTGGCCGTTATAACCTCTTGACAGTTCCTCCATGGCCCTCAGATTCTTCTTTTCCGAAGCCATTGTTAAATAATATACAGCTTTTTGAGGGCTTTTATAAGCTGGCAGGGTAAATAGCATCCCTACCCTATACATCGCATCAACGTTCTTTTGTATTACTGCCCCAAATTCATAATACATAATGGCCAATTCAAACATGTTCCTGTCATCATATCCCTTTCCTATCAGATAAAAATCATCGGGCTTGCCATGGTTGATAGTGGCGATATATTGCTGCAAACATTCATTTAAACTTTTTTCTCTGTTATTAGCAGTGTCGTCAGCCATATATGCTTTATCGGTGTTCATTTTAATTGCTACCATAACCAAGTTATGCAAAACATCAATATAGGCCGTATTATACGCAGTTAACGCGGTTATATCACTTCCATCTTGTAAACCGGCATGATATGCAGATAGGCGCGAATTATAATAATTAGCAGCTTTTGAAAATTGAAAGTAAGCTTTATCTAATAATTCGGAATTAGTTGGCGCGTCTCTATATTTATCAAAATATATTATCCCGATATCCATTATGATTTGCAGCTGATCCAACCCTATGGTACCGATATTGGCAGTTACATATTTAGCGCCGGCATCTACAAGACCAAACTGAAAATAGGGATCTATAACTCTTTTATCCGGATATAAAATATCCTTTATTTTAATTTTACTAGGAGCCTGTCGGATTTACTTTTTGTCAATAAAATTCAAAAAAATCTCGGATACCTTCTTTTTTAGTTATGGTTTGATTTCTTCTTATTTGAGTAGATGTGTCATTACAGCAGACTGCATTGGCGCCATTCTTTCTTGCCCGAAGATATAAAAGCGTTCTTTTTCTGTTAGTTTACGCTATTGATAGTTTGAAAAGCCTTTTTAGGTTATAGGCAAGACATACCAGCGACCATTCGCCGTCGGTTTGCTGTTCTCCTCTGAGTGAAAAGCGCCTGAACCCTAATGTCTCTTTGATAATCCCAAAAACAGGCTCAACGGTTTGCTTCCTTTTTTTGTATATGCCGCCACCTTCTTTGCTTTTCAATCTTTGGTTCATTTGTCCTATTGTTGTTATATCCTCATTTACAGGGTTTTGACTTTTTAGATAGGTCTCCAGAAAGCTGTTATGCTTTTCCCTTGCGGTAGCTATAATTGGTTCAATACCTTGTCCCTGAACCTTTAATACGTTGTTTTCACTGAAATAACCACCATCTGCTACTGCTGTTTTTATCACACCCAGTTCCCGGTCAACCGAGGCTACTGCGGGAATAAACTCCTCCTTGTCATTTGCATGGGTATTGCTGTAAGCCCCAACAATCAGCATATCTTCATTCACGGCTGCCTGGGCATTATAACATTGATCAAAACCACGGGATGTTTTCATGATCCTTGACTCCGGATCTGTAAAATTATATTGATCAGATTCTTTTGGTGCTTTTGAAGGTGGCTCTGGAGCTTTCCCACGTGGCTTTTTACCAGTCTTTTCTTCATGCTGGCCCCGCTTTTCCATCTTTTGGTCGTATTCCTCCTTGTCCTGTTTATACCTTTCGGCGGCACGTGCTTCTACCACCGTTTTAGCTCGCTTTATCTTTTCCAAACGATCTTTCCGCAGTTTCAGTTCCTCCGGGATTTCAAGCTGCTGATCTTTTTCTTTTTCATCCTGTGCGGTGGCGAGTTCCAGTAATTGCTCTATTTCGCTTTCCAATTGGGCTTCCAGCCGCTTCATATATTCATAACTCATAGCTTTATGCCGCGATGCATTAGCTTGTATTTTAGTTCCATCAATATAGATATTGCCAAGCTTCACCAGCCCTAATTCTTTAC
>JBIOHE010000235.1:0-7007 GCA_044448725.1 Sphingobacteriales bacterium
GGAGAGGGTTTAATGAAGAGCGAAGTTAAAGTCCTCTCCTTTGGAGAGGATTTAGGTGAGGCAAAATGCCAACGAACCCTTAAGTAAACGACATTGAATGACCAATGACTAATGACCAATGACCAATGATATTTAACGAGGATATTTTCAAGCGGAAAAGTGAACATGGCGGCAGCATCGAAGTGGTTTGCGGGTCCATGTTTTCCGGTAAAACGGAAGAGCTTATACGAAGGCTGAACCGTGCAAGGATAGCCAGGTTAAAAGTTGAAATATTTAGCCCCAAGGCAGATACCCGCTATCTGGAAAATGCCCTCGTATCGCATAACGAAAATTCTATACCGTCAACGCCGGTCGAAAATGCATCCTCAATACTCCTGCTGGCCAGTGATGTACATGTGGTAGGTATTGATGAAGCTCAGTTTTTTGATGCAGAACTGCCTGATGTATGTAACGTATTGGCCAACAAAGGTGTACGCGTGATTGTTGCGGGCCTTGATATGGATTTCAAAGGGCAGCCCTTTGGCCAGATGCCGGCCATAATGGCAATGGCCGAATCGGTAACCAAATTGCAGGCGGTATGTGTAAGGTGCGGCAACCCTGCCATGTACTCTTTCAGGCTTGTGCCTGATGAAAGCAAAATATTGCTTGGCGAAAAGGAAAGCTATGAGCCACGCTGCCGGATTTGCTATAATATCCCCCAGCCCGTATAACCGGAAACCGGCTCATCCTGGAAACAAGCGCTGTCAGCATCTTCAACAATAAAAGACGATTGTTATTTAGCCGGGGCTAAAAAAATAAGTCAAAACCTGAAACAAAAGGCATACCATTGGTTGTTATGTGATTACAAATCTTAATAAGGTAATGGCCTCCAAAATATTAGTTATTGAAGACGATAAGGATATAAGGGATATCATTACCCTTATACTGGAAGAGGATGGCTATGAGGTGATAGCTTCGGGGGATTCCCGGATTTTAACGTCGGTGATGGATTTTAGCCCTTACCTTATCTTAATCGATAATTGGCTGACCGAATGGAAAACTGACGCCACCGGAGAGCAGTTGTGCCGCGGGTTAAAATCAAATAAGGCAACAAGTCACATCCCGGTTATCATTATGTCGGCGGTAAGTAATATAAAAGAAATTGCCGAAGCCGGGTTTGCAGATGCTTATCTGAAGAAACCTTTTGACGTGGATGAGTTATTGGCGACGGTCAAAAAAATTATTAAATGAGTAATTGAAGATAATCCTCCAAAAAATCAAAGATTAATTTATACTTTTATAGCGTTTAATTACAAACTCAAAGGAGTAAGTGATTAAACGCTGAGAATTTATTTTTTGCACCCCATACAGAAAATAAAAAAATTCAGTTTTAATTTATAAACCAATTATATAGAAGAAAAGATATGAATATCAGGATTTTGTACTTACTGCTTGCCGGTATTTTACTGGTGGGTATTACTTCATGCAAAAAAACGCCTAAAGTTGACAATGGTTCCGGGAACGTTACCGGAAACCAGAACGGAGTTGACCCACCTGCCGGAGCCGGCGATGGCGTTACCTTTATTAACAATGGGGCTTCCGTTATTTTCAACCTTTACGCGCCAGGTAAAACGAGTGTTGGTGTAATAGGTGAATTCAATAGCTGGCAGCCAACAACCATGAAAAATTCAAAGGACGGCACACGCTGGTGGGTGCAAGTTGATAACCTCGACCCAACAAAAGAATATGCCTATCAATACCTCATTGACGGTTCACTTAAAGTTGGCGATCCTTATACCCACAAGGTGCTCGACCCGAATAATGACGCCGCCATACCTGCTTCGGTTTATCCCAATTTAAAACCTTATCCTGCAGGGCAAACTGGTATTGTAAGCACATTTTGGTACGGCGCACCTGCCTATACATGGCAAACAACTAATTTTACCCGGCCCGCCCCTAAAAATATGGTAATTTATGAGTTGCTGGTGCGTGATTTTGTGGCCACCCACAGTTATCAAACAATTACAGATACTTTAAATTACTTTGCACGACTGGGTATAAACACCATTGAACTGATGCCGGTAAACGAGTTTGAGGGTAACGATTCATGGGGTTATAATCCCAATTATTTGCTTGCGCTGGATAAATATTATGGCACCCCTAATGCTTATAAGGCCTTTATTGATGCCTGTCATGCAAGAGGGATAGCCGTATTACAGGATATTGTACTGGAAGATCAGTTTGGCTCGTCGCCGATGGTACAAATGTATTGGAATGCATCTGCCAATCAGCCGGCCTCAAACAATCCCTGGTTCGACCAAACAACCATGCATCCGTATGGGGTAGGCTTCCAGATGAACCATCAAAGCCCGGCCACCGTATATTATACCGAAAACGTGATGAAATACTGGATGCAGGAATACCATATTGATGGTTTCAGGTTTGATATGGGTGATGGATATACGCAAAACAATACCGGATCGGATGGAGCTGCTTATGCCGCCTATGATGCGGGCAGGGTTGCAATTTGGACGACGTATATAAATTATATGAAAAGCCTTGACCCCAACTTTTTAATAACAGGGGAATACTGGACTGTACCGCAGGAACAATTAGCCGTTGCAAAACTGGGGTACATAATGTGGAACAACCAGAGTACACAAGGAGAGCAGGCTACAATGGGTTGGGCAACCAATCCAAGCTGGGACTTTTCGGGATTATTTTATGATCAGTTTGCATTCCCATCGTCAAATGCATATAGTATTATTTCTTACTTTGAAAGCCACGACCAGGAAAGGCTTCAGTTTAAAAACGAAGCTTATGGCAATGCCAGTGGCAGTTATACGGCCAAAGATATTCCAACCGGGTTAGCACGGGATGAAATGGGCGCTGCATTTATGTTTTCGTCTCCGGGGCCAAAAATGGTATGGGAGTTTGGAGAACGGGGCTATGATATAAGCATTGACGCTGCGGGCGGGCGCTTATCAGACAAACCGCCCCACTGGGAATACATGGCCGATGCTAACCGCAGGCATTTATTCAGCGTTTATGCCAAAATGATAAAAATGAAGGAAAAAAACTCAGCTTTCACAACAACCAATTTTACTTATAACCTTGGCGGATCGATCAAATTTATCCAGTTACTCGACCCTAACAATACCAATAACGTGGAGGTGATCGGTAATTTTGATGTGATCCCCGAACCTGCGGTTTTAAGTTTTCCATCAACCGGTACCTGGTATGATAATATCACCGGTACGAGCATCAACATTACGACATTACCTTATAATGTTACCCTGCAGCCAGGGGAATACCATGTATATAGCAATACGCCTTTAAATCAATAATTTCGGATAGTAAGGCCATTTTATTAAATTGCCTGCCCCGGAGTATATCGGATTTTCGATACGCTCCGGGGCATTATTGTTTAATGACCATGAAGAGCTCAAATAAAGGCATTTACGTTATTGTTTGTTTTGCTGTTTTACTGAGCAAACAACTCAGCGCACAGCAAAAAGATTATCCAATACAACCGGTTCCGTTCACAAAGGTGCATGTGAACGACAATTTCTGGGAGCCCAAAATGGAGATCAACGCCAACATTACCATTCCCTACGTGCTGGCGCAATGCAAGGCCAACGGCAGGGTAGATAATTTTTTGCGCGCCGCCAAATTACTTGATGGCGATAAACTAAGCGAATTTCCATTTGATGATACCGATATTTATAAGGTGATAGAAGGGGCGTCCTACGCCATGCAGGTAAAAAGCAACCCCATACTGGAAAAATATATTGATACCCTGATCGGCATTATCGGCGCAGCACAGGAAAAGGACGGCTATCTTTATACCTTCCGCACAGTAAACGCAAAAAAGCCGCATGAATGGATCGGCAGCAAGCGCTGGGAAAACGAAGAAATATTAAGTCATGAGTTGTACGATGCCGGGCACCTGTATGAAGCTGCGGTTGCCCATTACCAGGCAACAGGTAAAAGAACCCTGCTAAACATCGCCCTTAAAAATGCCGACTTGCTGGTGCGTACCTTTGGTTATGGCAAAGAAGAAAAATACCCCGGCCATCAAATTGTAGAGATAGGGCTGGTAAAACTTTACCGCGTAACAGGTAAAAAGCAATACCTCGACCTTGCCAAATTCTTTTTGGACATACGCGGCCCTAAAGGCGATGCCTATAACCAGGCTGATAAAAAGGTAGTCGACCAGCACGACGCCGAGGGGCACGCCGTGCGCGCCGCCTATATGTACACCGGCATGGCGGATGTTGCAGCTTTAACCGGAAATCAAAAATACCTGCATGCAATTGACGATATATGGGACGACGTGGTTAACAAAAAACTGTATATCACCGGCGGTATAGGCGCCACAGGCGACGGGGAAGCTTTCGGGGATGCTTACCAATTGCCCAATATGTCGGCTTATGCCGAAACCTGTGCCGCTATTGCCAACGTCTATTGGAACAGCCGCATGTTTTTGCTGCATGGCGATTCCAAATATATTGACATACTTGAACGGACGCTTTACAATGGCTTGCTCTCCGGGGTTTCCCTGAGCGGCAACCGCTTCTTTTATCCAAATCCATTAGCATCTATGGGGCAGCACCAGCGCAGCGCCTGGTTCAGTTGCGCCTGTTGTATCTCCAACATGGCCCGCTTTTTGCCATCCGTGCCGGGATATGTGTATGCCCATGATAAAAACGATCTGTATGTTAACCTGTTTATGAGCAACATTAGCGATATTACGCTGGATGCGGGAAAGGTTAACATTGTTCAAACTACCAATTATCCCTGGGATGGAATGGTGGCTATTACCATTAACCCGGTAAAGCGAAGTAATTTTACTTTAAGAGTGCGCATCCCGGGTTGGGCGCAGGCAAAACCGGTGTCCGGTGGCCTATACACTTTTATGGATACCCATCCCCAACCGGTGACTATCACGATAAATGGCAAGCCGGTTACTTATCAAACCGATAAGGGCTATGCCGTTTTAAACCGCACCTGGAAAAAAGGCGATAAGGTAATCATGAACTTACCTATGGAAACCCAAAAAGTAATCGCCAGCAAACTGGTGAAAGCCGATAAGGACCGTTTTGTTTTTGAACGGGGCCCCATAGTATATTGCCTGGAAGGCCCCGATAACCGGGATAGTTTGGTGCAAAACATAACTATTAATAAAATGGCGGTGAGTAATTCATCCTATAACCCAAAACTTTTAAATGGGGTAGAAGTGATTACCGCCGAAGGAAAAAGCAGCAAACGACAGCTAAATACCGATTCCCTTTTACAAACCGACCAAAGCGTTACAGCTATCCCATATTATGCCTGGGCAAACCGCGGTCCGAGCGAAATGACAGTTTGGATCCCCTACGAAGCATCGGCATCCATGCCAAAGCCTGCGTCAACCATTGCAAGTACCAGCAAAGTATCCGGTTCGGTTAAAAGTGCAAGAATGTTAAAAGCGCTGAATGACCAATACGACCCGCAAAACTCACACGACCACAGTATGCCCTACCTGCACTGGTGGCCAAAGCAAAACTCAACGGAGTATGTGCAGTATGATTTTGACACCCTGCATACCGTATCGCAATCAAAAGTTTACTGGTATGATGACGGCCCCTGGGGCGGCTGCCGGATTCCGGTATCCTACAAAGTATACTATAAAAAAGGCGGTGATTGGGTGCCTGTAAAAAATACTACCCCCTACGATATTGCCAAAGACAAATACAACGAACTTAACTTTGAGCCTGTACAAACCACAGCCATAAAACTTGAATTGCAATTGCCTGCAGATAACTCGGCAGGCATACATGAGTGGGCGGTGAAGTAGATATGAAGAACTCCGAAAAACTTACCAAGTTTTTAAAACTTCGTAAGTTTGTTAAAAACCAAATCCTGAAAGTTATTACTAATGAATTTATTCAATTTTTTAAAGAAGAGAAAACAACACAGTTTTGAAGAGCTTTTGAAAAAAGCTGCTGATGAACCTGCTTACCGCGCCGAGTTCATAAAGAGGATATTAACTGAAAAGCTGGCGGTTATCACAAAAGGTCCATCAGGCCCCGAAGGATATTCTATAGCTCAAAAAGATACTTTGATTAATATTTTCACTTTTCCAGACGGTAGAATTCCAATTTTTACATCAGTTGATAGAATTTTTGATAAAGGAATAATTAAAGAACAGGTAAACTTTTTAGAATGCAAAGGTGAGGATTTGTTTAATTTGGTGAAAGGAGCGAAACTTATAATGAATCCATATTCGGATTATGGAAAAGAGTTTAGCCCGGAAGAAACGCAACGATTATTAAATGGAACTTATTTTGACGATAATGTTAAACAAATAACGTTTGACAAACCGACGATGGTAAGGATAGGCCAACCGGCCAAATACCCGACAGAAATTGTAAAATCGCTGGTTAAATTATTTTCAGTTAAACCTGATGTCATTGCCGCCTATCTTGGTTGGATACACGACCCTTCATCCAATGTTCCTCCACATTACATTTTTGCTATAGAGGCTAAAGGCGACTGGGGAAATGTCAGCCAAGCTGCCGGGTTTACCGCTCAACAATTTCTCGATCCATCCGAAATTATAGACATCATACAGATCACGGGTAAGGGTGGTTTTGAGGATTACTTTATTACTAGCACCAAGCCTTTTTACACAACGAGTAGATAATATCGCTTGCTGTACCTTTTCTACAGTAAGCGAACCGAAAAACTTCCGAAGTTTTTAAAACTTCGGAAGTTTGTTAAAGGGAACGTTCAGGAAGACGATTCTATTTCCCAAAATCATAAAACCGCCACTTGGTAACAAAATCCCGGTCCAATACCTGGTTGGTTAACGTAGCGCGCACCATTTCAATTGGCATGGTGTTTTCTTTAATGATGGCATCATGAAATTGTTTATAGGTCATTTTACGGATCAAGCGAAAAAGTTGGGGAGTAGTAGTGATAAAAAAATATATTTGTCAGAAAAAAGATAATCGAAACAACAGATAATAAACTATTCCAGGAAC
>JBIOHE010000236.1:0-6991 GCA_044448725.1 Sphingobacteriales bacterium
CGTAGAACGCCGTTCGCAGTTTGAAACTTCGGATATGCCGGCAGTCTAAAATTACAACCATAGCCAATTCGTAGCCACAGCCTGGCAAAATTAGTTTCATTCAATTCCGCCCCGGAAAGGTTTAAATTAATCTAATACCAGGTATAAAGGCAAAATCTTTGATATTATAGGTGTAAAGCGGAATTTGATGGATTACGGCTGTAGCCGCTATAATGGCATCGGGTATTTGAAGGTTGTGACTTAATTTATAGTTTTCGACAAGATTGGCGGCCAGTTTTGAGGTGGCAATATCAATATCAACCACGTCATAGTACCTGATCTTTCGTTTCATTTGCGCTAATTCCACTTTATTGCCCATTCCCTGGTAAAGTTCCATCAGGGTTATAACGGACAGTGCAACCTGATCTAATCCGATTTCCTGCAATCGTTCAATCGTCGCCTGTCTCCCGTTAAAGGCATGAATGAAGATGTTGGTATCGCATAAAACCATTAGCTGATATCGGTTTTCCTCTGCCAGGCATCTTTACGGATATTTTCTAATGACCGTGGTTTGTTTGCCCAAATGCCGAACAAGCCGGTAGGGTCGATTTTTTTATCACCTTTTGTAATAGGAATAGCATTGTCATCGGCAGAAATGACCTTAACCTTATTTATTTTAAATGTTTTGAATAAAGCAGATAATTTTTCCATCTCGCTTTTATTATCAATTTCAATAGTTATTTTCATAACAAACCTCTTTTTAATCCTGTTGATCGCAGAACATAACAAAGCTACAATTTTAAAATGATTTGAGAGAGGCAGTTTGACCGTGACATCAAAACAATATCCAAAATCTGAAATAAAAACAATTCCGAAATCGAAATTCCGAAATCCGAAATAAAAAATCAGTTCTTCTGCAATGCCTGGTATTTAAGCCCGTTGGCCGGATCGGCCTGGTTTAATATATTCATTACGGCAACCCGCTGCTGTGGATCAGCTTTGCTAAAAATGGAAATAAACTCGTCGCTTTTGGCGGTGAAAAACACCAGCGGGAACATGGCGCCAAGACGTTGGCGGTCAACCTGCGAAAGAGAAGGGATTAAATCAGCGATAACTTTACGCCCCTTGCCGGTGTTATCTGCCATAACATCCAATCCATTACGATGATAATCATATATAAATGCACGTAGCGGCTGGTAGAGCTGGTTGCTCAGGTTTTCGGCTAACCAGTAACGATTTGTTGTACCATCAAAAGCTTTCCAGCCTTTATAGGACGCCGAAGCAGCATTGGTCACTACATTTTGGGCGCTTGCAAAATAGGGGGTCCCGCCAAATTTCGAAAAAGTATCATAATCCATCCCTACAATTATATAAGCATAAAAGGCCATTATCGAACTTAAATTGCTTTGAAAGTTTTGATCAGTGTAGTCAATCGGCTGTCCCTCGGTATAGGTGAAGTCAATATCTTTATCTAAAATGTTGAGTAAGGTAGATGAGTAGGAGGAATTAAAAACCGGCCGGGATGATTGAACCTGTAACTCTCCCGAATAATTACTGCTGCCGTCCCAGGTTGTAATGTTCAAAACGAAAGCACAATCAATGCGCTCCTGTGGCAAAATTTGGTCAGCGCACCATTTACGGCCATTTAAAAAGTCCTTCATGGCCGTTTCAAGGGTCTGAAAAGCGTGCTTGTTGGTAGTTTGTATTTTAGGTGAAACAACCTGTACTCGCGCATTCAAATCCTGTGCTTCGGCAATGCCGGCTATCCAAAATAATAAAACAAATACGCTCAGTGTTTTCATCCTTTAATCAGTTCAATTATTTTATGGCAAATATCACGCGCTACAGCTTCCTTGCTTTTTAGATTATAAACGGTTTTATGCAACTGGCTATCGATAATGGTTACTTTATTGGTGTCGTTCTTAAAACCGGCACCTTCATCATTAAGCGAATTTAGCACAATAAAATCAAGGTTTTTTCTTTTTAACTTTTCAATTGCATTTTTCTCCTCATCATTAGTTTCCAAAGCAAATCCCGCTAATATTTGACCGCCTTTTTTCTGAGATCCTAAATGCCCTAAGATATCAACGGTTTTTTTCAGATCGATACTGAAATTATCATCCTTTTTTTTGATTTTTTGCTGCGCGATAACAACCGGCGTATAATCCGCAACAGCGGCGCTCATTATACATGCGTTCGAATCCTTAAAATGAGCGGCACAGGCCCCAAGCATTTCCGCTGCCGATGTTACGTCGATCCGTTTAACAGACGATTGTTTGCTAACCTGTGCTGATGGTCCGGCCACCAGGGTAACATCTGCACCCAATGAAGCCAGCTCATCGGCTATTGCAAAGCCCATTTTACCGGATGAATGGTTGCCGATAAATCGCACCGGATCTATGGCTTCATAAGTAGGGCCGGCGGTAACTAAAATCTTCTGATTAATTAAAGGGAGTTTTTTTTTTATTGCTGCCGTTAGAAAGGCAATTATTTCTTCAGGCTCTGCCATCCGCCCTTCGCCGTGAAGGCCGCTGGCTAATTCACCATTACCAGGGGGGATCAAAATATTGCCAAACGACTGAAGTTTGCTGATGTTAGCCTGTGTGGACGAATGTTTCCACATATCAAGATCCATCGCAGGTGCAACATACACATCGCATTTTGCCGACAGGTAGATGGCCAGCAAAAGGTTGTCGCAGATCCCATTGGCCATTTTAGCCAGGGTGTTTGCGCTGGCAGGGGCTATAATAAAAAGATCGGCCCACAAACCCAGCTCAACATGATTATTCCATTCTCCGTTCTCGGGTGTAAAGTAGTCAACAAGTACGGGCTTTTTGGATAGTGTGGAAAGGGTAAGCGGGGTAATAAAACTTGTGGAGTCGGGGGTCATTATCACCTGTACATTAGCGCCGCCCTTAACCAATAGCCTTACCAGTAAGGCCGATTTATAGGCTGCTATGCTGCCGCAAATACCTAAAACAATGTTTTTACCCTCAAGCATAAAGCAAAAATACACATTAGGGATCAGTCTGAATCAGAATTTTCAGAATTAAAGAATTTTCAGAATGATACGAACTTTAATCATAAATTATCAGCCTCCTGTTCATCTTCTGAACCGGAGGCTGATAATATTTACTAAATTCTGAAAATTCTTTAATTCTGAAAATTCTGATTCAGACAAAAAAAGCTTATTGCTCTTTTAATGGATTGCGGTAGTAAATTTTATCATCCAAAAATTCCTGAATTGCTACCAACGATGGTTTCGGTAGTTTTTCATAATATTTTGAGATTTCAATTTGCTCGCGGTTTTCAAAAACCTCCTCCAGGTTATCATTGGATGATGCAAATTCCGAAAGCTTTTGGTGCAATTCTTCTTTTACATTGTTGGATATCTGGTTAGCCCTTTTTGACATAATCACAAGTGACTCGTAAATATTGCCGGTTTTAACGTCCAACTCGCGTAAATCGCGTGTTACTGTACTGTTTGCAACAGCAGGCTTAATAATATTATTAGTAGTATTCATATCAATTTTAAATTGGGATTTTAAATTAGTTCTTCTTTTCTGAAGGTGGCTGACTTATTAATGTATCTTTTTTAATAGCTAATTTCTTAGCAATTTTTGGATTACCAAAAGCTTCTGCCAAAACGCTTTTTGCTTTTTCGATGCCATCTTTGCTGTCCTTTATATATCCTTTGGCCTCTTTTAGGTATTTACTCGTTGGGTATTCTTCTGCAAACTGGTTAGCATAAGCAATAGTTTGGTTAAAGCGCTCCTCCTGGTGATCTTCCCGGCTTTGCTCAGCATATTGGTATTGTGCACCAATGATTAAAAAGTTAATTTCCTCTGCGTATCGGGTATCCGGGAAATCGCGTAATGTATTACCAAATGAAATAACCGCTGCCTGGTAATCGCCAATCGTGTAATACAGTTTTGAATTTGCATAAGATTTTTCTTCCATCTTATTACGCAGGTTCTGTATCAGTTTACTTGCTTCGGCTACACGGTCGCTTTTTGGGTATAAGTTAATAAACAACTGTAGTGCTTCAATTGCCTTTTTTGTGTTTTCCTGGTCAAGCGAAAATATAGGCGAATCAAGGTAATAGCAATAAGCAGCCATAAACCTGCATTCCTCAGCCCTCGCGCTTGATGGATAGGTCTCAGCGAAAGTTTTAAAATGGTACCTTGCCGAGGTATAGTCTTTTAGCTTGTAGTTTGTATAAGCGTAATAATAAAACAGATCCTCTGCTTCTGCCCGGCCCCTGTAACGTGTTACAAGGTCATCAAATAATCCTAATGCTTTTGTGTACTCTTTTTTGTTATAGAGTTTAATGCCTTCAGAGTATTTTTTGGCGTTATCATTGCTGGTACGCAGTTTCTCATATTTACTTTTACAACTGCCCAGTGTAATAATTAATAGGGCTAATACACAGGATAATAATGTTAGTTGTTTTTTAAACATTTTGCAAAGATAGGTGAATAATATAAATCAGTCAATTTTTTATTTTAGCTCAAGTTTACACCACGCTGCTCCCGCGCCTTTTAAATAACACAGGGCTCCAAAACTTAGGGAGTTGATGCTATAGCAATGGCTTTTTGGAGGTATGAGGTAATTTTATCGGCTAATATATAACGCTTGTTTCGGGTACCATATATATATAGGTGTGATTTAACATCTTTTAACTATTGATGAGTTAATGTCGTTTACTTATGGACTCCCTGGCAATTTTGCCTCACCTAAACGGCGAAGCCCTCATTTATGCCTTTAAAATACCAACACCCTATAAATAATTCTCTCCAAACCTGCCTGCCGGTAGGCAGGGGAGAGGACTTTAACTTCGCTCTTTGTTAAACCCTCTCCTTTGGAGAGGGCAGGGTGAGGCGTAGAGCGTCTATAGGAATAACTAAACATTCATTTTTCTTTAGTAAACGGCATTGATTGATGAGCTATGAATGGTGGGTACCTGACCGGCCACCGATGGCCTATATGGTATTAGTGGTACCCGGTTTGCTGTAGTCGATTTCCATATACTATTATAGGTATACCAGGTTGCTATAGTTTTTGTCCATATTTATTCAAAACTACACTAGACACGCATCCTCGATGGCCCATATACTATATATAAGGTATCCCGGGTTTGCAGGTTGATGTCTGTATACTATTAAAGGTATCCCAATATGCTATAGTTTTTATCCCCAGGTTATTCAAAACTATCCCCGATTCGCCATCGCCAATGGTCCGTATACTATTAAAAGTATCCCATTTTGCGACTGATGGTGCTCTGATACCATTAAAGATGTCCCGATTTGCCATAGTTTTTATCCACGGATTATTTAAAACTATCCCGGAGTTGCCTTCAACGGTAGTCCATATACTGTAAGATGCATTCCTGGTTTGCCATGGTGTATATACTTTCGGCTATAAACACACTTATTGCAATACCTGTTTTTGGAGTTTTTTTATTTTTTTTGGCTGATTTGCAAAGCGTTATAAGCATGTCATTGAAATTTGTCACAAAGCATTTGCGGAACCCGAAATTGTGGCTATCTTTGCAGCCCGCAAACGAAGGAGAAAAGAGGGGTTAGGGAGGCGGGAAGCGAACAAAAAATAAAAAAAAAATAAAGTTTGCAAAAGTAAAAAAGGTTCTTACCTTTGCACTCCCGAAAGAAAGGGACGCTAAATAAGGCGAAAGACGGAAGCGATTTCCGGGATAAAAATTAAAAAAGTAATCATTGTAAAAGGTGATAACAAATATAATCTGAGCCGTGACGGTGAAGGTGAAAAGTTCTTAAAAGGTATAGATAATCATGTAGCGTAACAGCAGAAGGGAGCTGAAAGCGAAAAGGTAAAAGCGAAAAGCTGTTAAAAGCTTTGGGCTTTAAGCTTTAGGCTTTGAGCTAACGGAGGCGGGTTATGAAAGAGAGAAGAGAGAGGATATTGTAAAAAGAATAAATATTTTACAGATTCTATTATTAATAATAGGGTCAGTGATAAACTTGACATTATACAATGGAGAGTTTGATCCTGGCTCAGGATGAACGCTAGCGGCAGGCCTAATACATGCAAGTCGGACGGGATTGGAGAGCTTGCTTTCCATGAGAGTGGCGCACGGGTGCGTAACACGTATGTAACCTACCTTTATCAGGGGGATAGCCTCTCGAAAGAGAGATTAAGCCCGCATAACATGAAGACACAGCATTGTGATTTCATCAAATATTTATAGGATAAAGATGGGCATGCGGAACATTAGCTAGTTGGTAAGGTAATGGCTTACCAAGGCTACGATGTTTAGGGGATCTGAGAGGATGGCCCCCCACACTGGTACTGAGACACGGACCAGACTCCTACGGGAGGCAGCAGTAAGGAATATTGGTCAATGGGCGGAAGCCTGAACCAGCCATGCCGCGTGCAGGAAGACGGCCCTACGGGTTGTAAACTGCTTTTGCAGGGGAATAAACCTCATTACGTGTAATGAGTTGAATGTACTCTGAGAATAAGGATCGGCTAACTCCGTGCCAGCAGCCGCGGTAATACGGAGGATCCAAGCGTTATCCGGATTTATTGGGTTTAAAGGGTGCGTAGGCGGCCTATTAAGTCAGGGGTGAAAGACGGTAGCTTAACTATCGCAGTGCCTTTGATACTGCAGGGCTTGAATGTACTTGAGGTAGGCGGAATGTGACAAGTAGCGGTGAAATGCATAGATATGTCACAGAACACCAATTGCGAAGGCAGCTTACTAAAGTATGATTGACGCTGAGGCACGAAAGCGTGGGGATCAAACAGGATTAGATACCCTGGTAGTCCACGCCCTAAACGATGAATACTCGATGTTGGCGATATACAGTCAGCGTCAAAGCGAAAGCGTTAAGTATTCCACCTGGGGAGTACGCCCGCAAGGGTGAAACTCAAAGGAATTGACGGGGGCCCGCACAAGCGGAGGAGCATGTGGTTTAATTCGATGATACGCGAGGAACCTTACCCGGGCTTGAAAGTTAGTGAATGAGACAGAGAC
>JBIOHE010000237.1:0-6875 GCA_044448725.1 Sphingobacteriales bacterium
GCAAAGGCCCAGGGACGCGATACAAGCAAACACATTTTCCAGCTTGGCCAGGTAACTATTATCGGTACCAAAGACAGTTTAAGAAGCAACAAGCTCAGTGCCGGTACACTTAATTTATATAACAGGTATGATGTATCCCATGCGCTGAGTTTATTGCCTGGTGTAACGCTGATGGCAATAGGTCCGCGAAACGAGTCAGCTGTAAATGTTCGTGGCTTCGATATCCGGCAGGTTCCTGTTTATTTAGATGGTGTTCCCTTATATGTACCTTATGACGGTTATGTAGATTTGGCAAGGTATAATACATTTAACCTGTCAGAGATCAATATCTCCAAAGGCTATTCATCCGTGTTATTCGGGCCAAATGCTGAAGGCGGAGCGATAAACCTTGTCAGCCGCAAACCTGTTAACCCTTTTGAACTGAACGCGGTTGCAGGCTACCTTAGCGAAGGCTACCGCCTGAACACAAATATTGGTTCAAAGCTTGGTAAATTTTATTACCAGGTTTCCGCCTCGCAATTAAAACGTAATGATTTTCCGCTTTCGTCCTCTTTTGTACCGGTTAAAAACGAAGACGGCGGCTATAGAGATAACTCGTACAGCAACGATATTGATCTAAGCGGCAAGCTTGGTTTTACGCCAACCACATCACAGGAATATGCCATCGGTTACAGTTACCACCACGGCGCCAAAGGTACGCCTGTTTATGCCGGTGATGATCCTTTAAATTCCATGCTGACTAAACCCCGTTACTGGAAATGGCCCAACTGGGATACCCGGGGCCTGTACCTGTTAAGCAATAATAAGATCAATGCAAACAATGTGGTAAAAACCCGCTGGTATTACGATCAGTTTAAGAATGAGATTGATAGCTATGATAACGTAAATTATAATACTATTTCCAAACCTTATGCTTTTAGGAGCATATACGATGATTACACCCTGGGCGGCAGTGCAATATTTGAAAATACAGACATTAAGAACAATAGCTTTAGCGTTGCAGGGCAATATAAACAGGATGTGCACCGGGAGCACAATATAGGCGAACCTGTACGGCGCGATGCGGATAATAACTTCTATGCAGGTGCAGAAGATACTTATCATCTTACCTCTGCGCTAAAGCTAAACGCGGGTATTGCCTTCAATGACAGGCAGAACACTGAAGCACAATTATACAGTAATAATGTCGTTTCAGATCTTCCCGGCGGGGGTAACAGTGCCTGGAATATACAAGGTTTAATCCAGTATGATCTGGATAATGTCAATTCACTTAGTTTTTCAATAGCACGTAAGAACCGGTTCGCTACAATCAAAGACAGGTATTCATTTAAGTTAGGCACCGCTATTCCCAACCCTGATCTGAAAGCAGAGGATGCCTTAAATTACGACCTGAGCTATCATACCCTTATCGGGGGCAAATTAACCGTACAGGCTTCCGGCTTTTACAGCAAGATCAATAACAGTATCCAAACTGTGAATAACGTGGCGGTCGATCCTATAACTCACACCAGCCTTTCACAGGTGCAGAATGTTGGCCAGGCGGAGTACTACGGTGCAGAATTCACAGCCGGTTACCCGATTAATGCCCAATTAAGGGTCGATGCCAATTATACCCTGATCGTGCGGAACAATTTGTCTGCTCCTCAAATCTATTTTACGGATGTGCCCAAAAACAAAGTGTTTGCCTCTTTGCAATATACGCCAATTCCCAAACTATACCTGTTAGCCTCCGAAGAATATAATTCACAGCGGTACAGCACCAGTTATGGTACAGTATCGGGCGCGTTTTATTTAAGCAATGTAAAAGCACACCTGACATTGGCAAAGGGGTTTTCATTAGAGGGCGGAGTAAACAACTTGTTTGACCGTAACTATACGCTTGCAGAAGGTTACCCTGAAGAAGGAAGAAATTACTTCGTTAACCTCATGTTTAACTATTAATTGATGATTAAGGTGAATACAGAACGCTATAAATTGAAATTCAACCGGTACACATCTTTATTTAAAGTTGGCGTACTGTCGTCCCTGGTGATCCTCACTATTGGATTATCAGCATGGACTTATTACGAAGACGAGATACCGACCGGCCCTTTTCAACTGGCCTACCCCGCTAATTTCGGAAACCGTATTAGTATTCCTGCTGATAATCCTACTATGAAACAAGGCGTTTATCTCGGTCGCCTTCTGTTTTATGAAACAGCTCTTTCAGCCGATAATACCCTTTCCTGCGGAAGCTGCCATCAGCAGGAAAAGTCCTTTACTGACGGCAAAGCGTTCAGTGAAGGTGTCGACCATGTGTTATCAACCAGAAGTTCAATGTCATTGGTCAACCTGCTTTGGGCCAGAAAATTCTTCTGGGACGGCCGTGCCGGGAGCCTGGAAGAACAGGCGGCCGGCCCATTAAGCAACCCGCATGAAATGGGGCAGCCCTTAGCTGTATCCGCCCAAAAGCTCAGCCAAATTCAACCGTATCCTGCTTTATTCAAATTGGTTTATGGTGATACCCTGATTAACGGTGACCGTATTGTAAAAGCAATTGCCCAATTTGAGCGCACGCTGATTTCGGCTAACTCCCGCTATGACCAATATTTAAGAAACGCCTGCCAGCCTAACGAACAGGAGTTAAAAGGAATGACATTATTTAATCAGTTCCCGCAACCCGAAAAAGGCATCCGTGGCGCTAACTGTGCACATTGCCATGGGGGCGTGAAGACCTATAAGGAGTTGTTTGATAATAATGGCCTGGATAGTATCCCTAAAGATGCGGGTATAGAAACCTTAACGGGCTTACCCGGCGACCGCGGACGATTCAAGGCGCCAACCTTAAGGAATATCGCACTTACTGCACCTTATATGCATGATGGCCGCTTTAAAACGCTGGAAGAAGTTATTGATCATTACAGCGATCACATTAAACAATCCGCTTCTCTAAGCTCCTTTTTACAGGGAGAGTCTAATGAGATTGCTGGTCAGTCTTTAAAGTTATTACCCGAAGAAAAAAAAGAGCTTATTGCTTTTTTAAACATGTTAACGGATTCAACGTTTATCAGCAACCCCAATTTCTCAAACCCTCATTTATACACCGCACGCAAATAAATAGTACATCATGAAAAAAATACTTTTAATCATCATCTTAGCCTTTCTGAGCTTTTCGCCGTTGCTTACCAAAGCACAAGCTCAGCAGGCATCGGTAAAAATAACCGGAGAAGTTACTACTCCCTTAACCATCAGCGATGCAAGCCTGCAAAAATTCAGGCAAACAACTGTAGTACGGAAAGACAGGGACGGCAAAGACCATTCCTATTCCGGCGTACTCCTTTCTGATTTATTGCAAAAAGCCGGTGTTACTATGGGCACTGAATTGAAAGGTGAAAACCTGACTAAGTATTTATTGGTTGAGGCCAGTGATGGCTACCAGGTGATTTTTGCACTGCCGGAACTGGATAACGGTTATACCGACAGGATGATTATACTTGCCGACCAGGTTGACGGCAAACCATTACTCCCTGCAGATGGCCCCTTCCGCATTATCGTACAGGATGAGAAAATGCCCGCCAGGTGTATTAAGCAAGTGACCAAAATAACTATCGCCTTTGCCAAGTAATTAATATCGCATTTTTTAACCCTTAAATATATCAATATGAAACAGTTTTTTACCCTTTTATGCAATTACACACAAAATCAAAAATTCAGGATTATGGAAAGACAATTATTCTCAAAAAGCATCTTAATGATAATTATCATTGCCGGCCCATTAACCCCGTTAAAATTGTTTGCCCAAAAAACAGAGACAGTATCACCTGATTCAATAAAATTCCAGGGATCAATTTATCAAAAGGTGGCTGCGAAACCAACCTATCCAAAAGTGGTTGGCTATTTAAGTTTTATTCTGCCCATCGAAACTTTATCAGGCGGCAAATTCACACCAAATTTCTCCAACCATACCAGTAGTATCGGTTTCCCGATAGGGGTAAATGTATTATACAGCAATAAATTTGGATTCAGTTATGAGTTTACCCCTACCATAAAAGCATCGGGCGGAACCAGTAAAATGAGTAACTTATTATTTGATCCGGGTACTATGTTCCGCTTTGATCATGGATTTACTATAATATCACGTTTAGCGTTTGAAACCTCAGGCCGTTACGGTTTTACGCCGGTATTTAATCAGGTTTACGCCCGTTCCAAAGATGTAAATTATTTTGTGGCCTTATCGCTTCCCGCAAGGTTTGGCGCAAGTACAGCCGCATCAATAGGTTTAAACTTTCAAGTCGGCTTTATTTTTAATTAATTACGCTATTCAGGATATTAGAGTCAAGAGCCAGGAATCAAGAATCAAGAATCAAGACCCAAGAATCAATCTGTTCATTCACGGTAATGTGCTGAAATATTTGGTGTAAATATTTTCCGGCTCGCAGACCTGCCTGCCGGTAGGCAGGTTTATACACTTGTGAAGCTATTTTCCTGGCTCTTGGTTCACAATCAGTAAATTTTAAACAAAAATCACCATGCGAAAAATATGCTTATTCCTGTTGGTTATAGCCAACCTGACTTTAAAGGCGCAAACCATTAAAATAGCGGCCGCGGCTAACCTGCGATATGTTTTGGACGAAATTAAAGCAAGCTTTGAAAAACAAAACCCCCAAACCCATATTTTAAATGTCGCAGGTTCATCGGGTGCGTTATATCAACAAATTATTAACGGCGCCGGTTACGATGTTTTTATGGCTGCCGACAGGGTATTCCCGGATAAACTTAAAGCTCAGGGATTTGTTGACGGCGAGGTTAAAACCTATGCTTATGGCAAATTGGTATTATGGAGTAATACGCTGGATTTAAAATCAAAAAGCCTTAATATCTTGTTAGACAACGGCATTAAACGCATTGCCATAGCCAACCCTGATTTAGCCCCTTATGGCGAAAGGGCAATTCAATGCCTTAGATATTACCATTTATACGATAAAGTGAAAGACAAACTTGTTTTTGCCGACAACATTTCGCAGACTGCCCAGTTTGCCCAAACAGGTAATGCCCAGGTTGGCTTTTTGGCGTTATCACTGGCTATGGCCCCCGAAATGGGCGGTAACTATATTTTGCCCGATGCCGCGGGCTACAAACCCGTTGAACAAAGTATGGTACTTATTAAAGGCGGGCAACATAATGCCACCGCAACTAAATTTATGGAATTTGTACTTAGCCCGGCGTGCAGGCCAATATTTGAAAAATACGGATACCTTTTTCCTTGATGCGTTTTTGTATGGATATTGAATTTTTAAAAACATTGTGGATAACATTTAAACTGGCCGGTTTAACTACCATTATTTTGATGGCGGCTGGACTGCCGGTTGCCTATTGCCTGGCTTATTGCAGATTTAAATTAAAGCCTCTTGCCGAGGCTTTAATTAGTATGCCTATGGTATTGCCGCCATCGGTGATGGGGTATTATATGTTGCTGATATACAGCCCGCGCAACGCTTTTGGAGCATGGCTTGCCAAAGTCATGAATATCAGGCTGGCATTTTCGTTTCCGGGTATTTTGTTTGCATCGTTAATTTTTAGTTTACCTTTTATGGTGCAACCGCTTTTAAGCGGACTGCGTTCATTGCCCGACAGTTTAAGCGAGGCGGCTTATACATTGGGCAAATCAAAAACGGTCACATTTTTCAGGGTATTGTTACCCAATGTAAAACCATCGTTCGTTACTGGTATATCCCTTACTTTTGCGCACTGTATTGGTGAGTTTGGCCTTTTGCTGATGGTTGGGGGGAATATCCCCGGCGAAACCCGTGTTGCGTCAATAGCCATTTACGATGAAGTACAGGCATTAAATTTTAAAGCTGCCAACCAGTATGCCTTAATTTTGTTTACTATATCATTTGCATTGCTTACTTTAATTTACAGCGTTAATAAAAAAAATGAGGCATGGAAAGAGCTGTAGTTGATATTGATATTGAAAAAGAATTAATTACCCCCAAAGGCAAAATAAACATGGTGTTTAAGGCCGAAATTGCCCATGGCGAAATTACGGTGCTTTTTGGCCCGTCGGGAGAAGGGAAAACCACCATGCTAAGGATGATTGCCGGGCTAACCCAACCCAACCAGGGAATAATTAAGTATGGTGATAAGGTTTGGTTTGATATGGGCAAAGGCATACACTGTAAACCACAAAACCGTAATATCGGGATGATGTTTCAGGATTATGCCCTGTTTCCGAATATGACGGTACGGCAAAACATCCGCTTTGCCCAAACAGAACCGGATAATAAAAGGGTTGACGATTTACTTGATTTGTTTGGCTTGGCTGGGTTTAGCAAACAACACCCCGGCAAACTTTCCGGCGGACAAAAGCAACGTGTTGCCCTGGCCCGCGCACTGGCCCGCAAACCCGATGTTTTACTGTTGGACGAACCCTTTTCATCGTTAGATTACTGGATGCGCCTGGCACTCCAAAACGAAATAAAAAAGGCGCAACAGTTTCATCCAATGGCAATGGTTATAGTAAGCCACGACCCTGCCGAAATAGTAAACCTGGCTGATAAGATGATATGGATTGAAAGCGGCCGGATTTTATGCGAAGGCAAACCCGAAACTATTTTTGTCTGCAACAACATAAAAGGTAACTGGCATACGGGTTACTAAAGGTATTTGTTAGTTTATCTGAATAAATTGGCTGTAGTAAAAGTAAAAAGCCCCTAAATCATAGATTTAAGGGCTTTTTGATACTGGTTGGTATCGCTTTTGTCGGGGTGGCAGGATGATGATCCGACCATTTAAATCTATAATATTCAGTACGTTATATCGAAAATAAACAAGGACGGGCACCGAATAGGGCACATATAATGTGCTTTTGTTTGGTGGCTTTTGAAGCTTGTTTA
>JBIOHE010000238.1:0-6846 GCA_044448725.1 Sphingobacteriales bacterium
ACTATACCCAATGAATTCTGGAATGCGCTGATCCGTAACGGACTAATTGATAAAAATTACTTTGATCATTTAACTATCAGCAAATGAAAACATTAATATGTGTTGAACCGGGAAGGCTTGAATACGGTAAAATGGATAAGCCGGTTTTAAAAGAAGGGCATGCAATTATAAAGATCAAAAGAATTGGTATCTGTGGAACTGATCTGCATGCTTTTGAAGGTACACAGCCATATTTTGAATACCCCCGTGTTTTAGGGCATGAACTGGCCGGTGAATTAATAGAATTTGATAATGCACCGGATTTTAAAACAGGTGAGCAGGTAACATTTATACCTTACTTTAATTGCGGCCATTGCATAGCATGCCGCTCGGGCAGCCCTAATTGCTGTGTAAGTATTAAGGTATGCGGCGTACATATTGATGGAGGTATGACCGGATACCTTATGGTGCCTTCACACACCCTGGTGCATGGCGAAGGGCTTAGTTTTGATGAACTGGCTTTGGTTGAGCCATTGGCTATTGGCGCGCACGGAGTAAAACGGGCCAATGTAAAGCCTGGTGAATTTGTACTGGTGGTTGGCGCCGGTCCTATAGGTTTAGGTACCATGGAGTTTGCCCGTATAGCAGGGGCCAAGGTAATTGCACTGGATATTAATGAAGCACGCCTTAATTTTTGCAAAGAAAAACTTAAAGTTGATTTTACTATAAATGCTCTTTCGGCAGATGTTTTACAACAGTTAAAGGAAATTACAAATGGCGACATGCCAACTGTGGTTATTGACGCGACAGGTAACCTTAAAGCAATAAATAACGCATTTCAATATATGGCCCATGGCGCCAGGTATGTTTTAATAGGCCTGCAAAAAGGGGATATCTGTTTTAGCCATCCCGAATTTCATAAACGCGAAGGAACATTGATGAGCAGCCGGAATGCTACCCGTGCTGATTTTGAGCATGTTATTGATTCCATGAAAAAGGGATTAATTGATCCCTTAACCTATATTACGCACCGGGTAGGTTTCGATGAGGTAAAAGACTCATTTGAAAGCTGGCTGAAGCCGGAAACAGGTGTTATAAAAGCTATGGTGTCAATAGATTAATGACTTTTGTATATTGCTCATATCGATAATAAAAAAATATGCTACTTTCAAAACAAAACCTTCAATATATTAACTCTCCGGAAATTATTAAGCCTGACGAAACTACGTTTACGCTGCCTGTAAAAGTATTGCAGTTTGGTACCGGGGTTTTGTTGCGGGGACTGCCTGATTATTTTATTGATAAAGCGAACCGCCAGGGCTTGTTTAACGGAAGGGTGGTGATTGTAAAATCCACCAATTCAGGCAACACTGAAGCTTTTGACCAACAGGATGGTTTATATACCCTTGTTTCAAAAGGTATTGAGAATGGACAAAATATTGAAGAAAATATTATTTGCGCAGCTATAAGTCATGTTTTATCTGCAGTCAGCAACTGGGACAGGGTTTTAGAAGAGGTTTTAAACCCTGAATTGAAGATTATTATATCCAATACTACCGAAGTTGGAATCCAGCTTGTTGAAGAAGATATAAATCAATCCCCTCCTGCTTCATTTCCAGCTAAATTACTTGCCTTGCTTTATAAAAGATACCAGGCTTTTAATGGAAGTAAAACAACCGGTTTTGTAATTATTCCAACAGAGTTATTACCTGATAATGGTAAAATACTAAAAGACATCGTACTAAAGCTCATTAAGTTTAACCATCTGGATCCGGAATTTGAAAAATGGGTTAATGAATCCAATTATTTTTGCAGTTCGCTGGTAGATAGGATAGTTACAGGTAAGCCGGACATAAAGGACCTGCGGGCATTTGAAGAGAAGGCGCGTTACAAAGATGAACTGCTTACAGTATCGGAAGTTTACTGCCTATGGGCAATAGAGGGGGATGAAAAGATAAGGTCAGTCCTTAGTTTTGCCGGAGCCGATGAGGGGGTAATAATTGCCCCCGATATTAATATTTACCGTGAACTAAAACTGAGGTTGCTGAACGGAACACATACCTTAAGTTGCGCGCTGGCTTTTTTATCAGGCTTTGAAACAGTTAATGCGGCAATGGATAATGAAGTGTTTGTTGGGTTTGTACGCCGGTTAATGGCAGAAATCTCAACAGCTATTCCGTATCCGGTTGAACAGAAAGCTGCACAGGATTTTTCTGAAAAGGTGCTTGATCGTTTTAAAAACCCAAATATCCGTCATTTATGGATCAATATTTCACAGCAATATACTACGAAGCTTAAATTGCGTGTTTTGCCTGTACTGCATGAGTATTATAAAAAGTTTAACAAAGTGCCGCAGGAAATCGCAATGGGGTTTGCGGCTTATCTTGTTTTTATGCGTCCGGTAAAAGAAATAAACGGGCAGTACTTTGGGGAATATGGCCAGCTTAGTTACCCTATTAATGATGATAAGGCATCGTACTTTTTTAATTTATCGAAAAATAGCCCGTCATTAAATATAATAGCTGCTATATTAAAAGATAAATCTATTTGGGAAAGCGATCTTACCCTTTTACCCGGCTTTGCTGAAAAAATACAGTCATATTATGACTGTATTTTGGATGGGGATATTGCTGAAAACCCAAATTAAAATCAAATAAAAATATATTTAACAAAGTGATTCAATGAAAAGAAGAACTGTAATTAAGGGGCTCGCCACCGGATTAACATCATTATACCTTTCCAGGTTGTATGCTGGTAACCGTTTAGATTCAACATCTTATCCCGATTCAGCATCAGGCCCGTTCCGGCCAGATTGGGATTCTTTATCAAAGTACAAGGTTCCGGATTGGTTCAGGGATGCCAAGTTTGGAATGTGGGCACACTGGGGTCCTCAATGCCAGCCTGAAGCGGGCGACTGGTATGCAAGAGGCATGTATCAGGAAGGCTCATGGCAGTACAAGATTCATCTTCAGAAGTATGGGCACCCCTCAAAGTTCGGATTTAAAGATGTGATCAATGTATGGAAAGCTGAGAACTGGAATCCTGAAGAACTGGTAAGTTTGTATAAAAGCGCGGGTGCCCAATATTTCATGGCGCTGGCCAATCATCACGACAATTTTGACCTGTACGATAGCAAATATCAAAACCAGTGGAACTCAACTAAGATTGGCCCAAAGAAAGATTTGATTGGCGGCTGGGCAAAGGCTGCAAGAAATAACGGGCTTCCATTTGGCGTAAGCGTTCATGCAACACATGCCTGGCGCTGGTATGAAGTGGCACAACGTTCAGATAAAAACGGCCCTTTTGCAGGCATTCCTTATGATGGAAAACTTACAAAAGCAGATGGAAAAGGGAAATGGTGGGAAGGAATCGATCCGCAACGCTTGTATGCACAAAATCATCCCCTGAGCAAAGACAGTTTAGATGATAATTCCATCGGCGGGCAATGGGGTTGGGGTAATGGTGCGTATCCGCCAGACAAAGCCTATATTGAAAAATTTTACAACCGTACCATCGACCTGATCAATAAATATAACCCCGATGTAGTTTATTTTGATGATTCACAACTCCCGCTCTGGCCGGTTAGCGATGCCGGCTTACGCATAGCAGCTCATTTATACAATAAGAGTATTAAAGAGAATGGGGAACTTCGTGCCGTGGTTAACGGAAAAATATTGGATCCGAACCAACGCAAAGCAATGGTTTGGGACCTTGAAAGAGGACAAGCCAACGAAATTCAGCCGCTACCGTGGCAAACCGATACCTGTATTGGCGACTGGCATTATAATAGGGCACTATATGAGCGCGATGGTTATAAAACAGCAAAAACCGTGATTCAAACATTAGTTGATATTGTCAGTAAAAATGGGAACCTAATGCTGAACATCCCCGTTCGTGGTGATGGCACTATTGATGAAAAAGAAAGAAACATAGTTGAAGGAATTGGCAAATGGATGAAGACGAACAGCGAAAGTATCTACGCTACAAGGCCATGGAAAATATTTGGGGAAGGACCGGCACAAGAAGCAGCAGCCCAACTGAGTGCGCAAGGCTTCAACGAAGGGAAAGGGAAACCATTTACACATGAAGATATACGCTTTGCAACAAAAGATAACGTGCTTTATGCAACAGCAATGGGTTGGCCGGAAAATGGTAAGCTGGTTATAAAGAGTTTAGCAAAGAATAACGAACACTTTCCAAAAGAAATTCAAAAAATAGAATGGTTGCCAACAAAGCAATCTTTAGCTTTTGAAAGAAATGAAAATGGACTGGTTGTTACTCTGCCGGAAAAGACATCGGATGAATTAACTTATGCGAATGTGGTAAAGATTTTTTCATAAAACACCGGCTATGTATTGCATGATAGTTGTCGCGGAGGCTAAAAAAATGATATGAACTATATCTGTGGCTCTTACCCAAAGCAGATCATATTTCAATTTGAATTACACCCGGAACTTCGTTGCAAAAGTATTTTATTGTTGCGTGCAGTTGGTGAAAGAGAATAACTGGTATTGAAATCAAACAACCTAAGAATTGATGTCATGTTTCCGGTCAGACCGAAGACTGCCGATAAAACAGTAAGGCCAATCAATGATCGGTCTTACTGTTTTTTTATCCCCCGTTACTATTTCTTCCCTCTGCGACTACATAAATAAATCAATGAGGATAAATGATTTAATATCATCCTGTTTACTTCGGATTAACCCACGCCGCCCCTTCCGGCGTAAACCTCCACTTAAAATACTTATCCAAAACCTCAAGCGACTTTACTCCGGGCACCGGCCCTGTATGAGGTGTTTGGTCAAAGTACATAACCACCGGATTACTGTTGGTGAAAGCCTGCCAGGCGGGAACACCTTCTCCATTCGGATTACCATATTTGGTGAAGTTTATCCAGTATGTTCCCATAGCCACTGAAATCTCCAGGTCAGATTTAGTAGTCTGCGGGTTCGTTGCGTCAATATGCTGGAAAACGTAGGAAACATCCTGCGCATGTGGCGAGCCATGCCCGAAATCGGGTGAACCTTCAGGATAATCAGGGTGCTGATCGAAATGATAGTAATACACTTTAGACTTGCCGGTTTCGGACTGAAGCCGCGCCCAGGTCCAGTTATGCCATCCGAAAGCTGCATCCCGGGTCAAATCGCGCGCAGTTTTAGGTATGGCGTTTTCTCCAATGGGGTATGCGCTGAGTAAATTCTCAGCAAATTTACCATACCTGAGTTTAACGGCTTCAATAAATTCCTTTGGCGTTTTCCCTGGTAAAAAGCTCAATCCTTCGTCGGAGTTGTAGCCTATGAGAACCGGGACATCATTATACTTCCCTGCCTGGTACAACTTATACTGATCGTCCGGGAGCACATACCCGTCAATTATTGGCCATGCACTGCCAATTCCCCATCCCATCGGCAGCTTTTCAGCATCCATTTTTCTAAGTCCGGCAATGGATGATACCCCGGCTTTTCGTACATATTCTTCCCCCTCACGCTCAGCTTGTTTAAGGGTTTTCATATTTTCTCCCGGGTACATGACAGGCCGTGTTGGCCCGAACGATCCGCCGCTTTGTGAAATCGCAGCACGGAAAAGTCCTTTTGCCAATGGCGAAGCACACAACATACTCACGGAAATTGCCCCGGCCGATTCACCGAAGATTGTTACTTTATCAGGGTTGCCCCCAAAAGCGGCTATATTTCTTTGTATCCATTTGAGAGCGGCAACCTGGTCGAGTAGTCCATAGTTCCCGGAGACATGGTCGGGGTTTTCGGCGCTTAATTCAGGATGGGCCAAAAATCCGAGTTGCCCAACCCTGTAAGCGATACTTACGAACACGACGCCTTTTTTCGCAAGCTGTTCACCATCATACCAGGGTTCGGCAGTCGATCCGGCGCTAAAACCGCCTCCATAAATCCAAACAAGCACCGGCAGGTGTTCATTAGCTGATTTTGCAGGTGTCCATACATTCAGGTACAGGCAGTCTTCGCTTTTTCCGCCGGCAGGGTTACCTGCCTGCATGGGCGAGCGGGCAAATCTTGTGGTCAACCTTACACTGTCCCATTTTTCAACAGGTTGCGGCGCACGCCAGCGTAAGCCGCCAACAGGAGGGGCTGCAAAGGGGATTCCTCTGAATATCGTCAAGCCGTTTCCGGCGGTTCCTTGTATCCATCCATCTTCAACTTTAACTTTTTCAGGTTGTCCGATGACATAAGTATTAGCAGTTAACAAAACTACTATTACTAAAAACATGATATTTATTGCTGCCTTTGCCTTCATTTTACCGTATTGTTACTTTAACCATTTTCAAATCTTTACCATCAGAACTATTCCCGTAATAAACCTCATATTCGCCGGGAGTTACCATCATTTTTCGTTCACTCCAATCGAAAAATTCAAAAGCAGACGGAGCAAGATCAATAACCGCCTGCTGGCTTTTGCCTGCCGGGATTTCCACACGTTTAAATCCCCGAAGTGTTTTTAACGGACCTTCAATGTCGTTCACTTTACGAACATAAACCTGCACAACCTCAGCACCATCGCGCTTTCCCGCGTTGGTTACAGGCACGGTTAACTGAATAGTTTCACCTGTTCCGATTGCTGTTTTATTAAACCGGGCTTCGCCAATTTTAAAAGTTGTATAACTCAATCCATAACCAAAAGGGAACAGCGCATCGTTCATAAACCTGTAAGTACGGCCTTTCATGGAATAATCCTCAAAACCGCCCAACTGTTCCGAATTTTTGTAGAATGTTACGGTCGAGTAGGCAAGGGCATTTCAGCCCAAGCCTCTCACAGAACCGTACGTGAAGCTCTCACTTCATACGGCTCCTATCATACCATCATACATGTTTAAACACAGTCCAGTAATAGAAC
>JBIOHE010000239.1:0-6834 GCA_044448725.1 Sphingobacteriales bacterium
GTTACCTGCATTACAGGTCAAAAGGCATGCCTGGTTCAATCATTTCCAGTATTTTTAAAGACAAGGACGGGCAGATTTGGATAGGCGCCAGTTTGGGGCTTGCCATTTTTAATGAAAAGGCAGGTATTTTCAACCGGGTGAAAATTGTAAACGCCCCCCTGCTTAATGAGCATACCAACTTTATTTATAAGCTGATCCAGCTTGATAATGGTGAATTGGTTGCCGGAACTTCGGATGGCCTGATGACTATAAAAAAAACCGGGACAGGTTATACCGGTTTTTTTGGTAAATCAAAACCGGCGAACACGTTCCTGGTGACCGATGTGATAGAGATGGGTGATCATACCCTATGGGTTTCTTCTCCCTTACACGGGCTAATCCACTATAGAAAAACGGGCTATGAATTTGAAGTGATAGAGAAACGATTCCCGCTAATAGATATAAGAAGTATCCACCCGGACGAAAAGGATAAAAATACCCTTTGGATATGCACCGGGATCGGTTTGATTCAATTTAATACGCTTACACAAAAACAAATCTATTACGATGAGCGGAATGGCATGGCAAACAGTTACGTGTACGGTGTTTTAGAAGACGAACAGCATAATTTCTGGATGGGTACAAACATGGGGCTCATTTTTTTTAACCGGCAGGAAGACACTTTTCAAAATTACACGGTGAAGGACGGCCTTCAAAGCAACGAGTTTAACACACAAGCCTTTTACAGGGGCCCTTCGGGTAATATGTACTTTGGGGGGATAAGAGGTTTTAACTGGTTTAACCCCAAAACTATCAAAGCGCCTGCTTTTACTTTACCGGGAGTTGCCATAACCTCCATCAGTGTTGATGACAGGCCTTATGTTAAAGATGAACGCTTTGCCAAAAACAAGACAATTGTGTTGAATTATGACCAGAACAATATAAGTTTTCAATTTGCAGCGCTTGATTTTACCAGGCCCCAGGCAAATAAGGTTAAATTCATTTTGGAAGGCTGGGATAAAAACTGGATCACAACCGGAGATAAAAACATGCGGTACACGCACTTAATGCCCGCCACTTATCTTTTGAAGGTTAAAAGTGCTAATAGCGACGGTGTTTGGAGCGGTGAAGAAAAATTAACCATTATTGTAAATGCCCCTTTCTGGCAGAAACCATGGTTTTATGTATGTGCTGCTGCCCTGTTTTTGCTGCTTATTGTTTACATCACCTTTTTTATATCCCGGCAAAAAATAAATAAACGTTTACGACAACTTGAAAAACAAACAGCCATTGATGCAGAAAGGAACCGGATAAGCAGGGACATGCATGACGAAATTGGCAGTGGTTTAACACATATTGCCCTTTTAAGCGAATTGATACAAACCCAGCAAAAAACAGATCAGGCGATTAAAAATGATTTGGGTAATATATCTGTTGCCGCCAGAAAACTTGTTGCCGGCATGAGTGAAATAATTTGGGCATTAAACCCTCAAAACGATATGTTAGAAAATCTTTTGTCGTACATACGTGAACAAATGCAGCAACATTTTGAGCCCTTTATGCTGTTATTAAGCATTGATTTTCCTGACATTGTCCCGCCTGTAAAACTAAGTAATGAACAACGCCGAAACTTATACCTTGTTACCAAAGAGGCCTTAACAAATGTAATGAAGCATTCCGGTGCAAAAAATGTTAAGCTTTCCCTCAAAATTGAAATGGACTGTCTGAATTTTGAAGTAATGGATGACGGTCTTGGCTTCCCCGATAATATTTCGCACCCGATGGGCAACGGGCTCAAAAACATGCGTAAACGGATGGAAGATATCGGAGGAACAATTGCCTGGATAAAACATAGGAAAGGAGTCAGCGTAATTTACAGGTTCAATTTCAAAAATTAGTTTGTATTCAACATCATCGCTGCTCTTTTTGATGTAAGCAATTACTACTTTTTTAACATTGTGCCTTTGTTTGTAAAAGGCTATCTTTATAGTAATGACACCAATTGTTATAATTGAGGATGACGAAAAAATTCGGAACTACCTGGGTGCATTGTTAGCCGGTTCGGGCGAATTTAATTTAAAAGCTTCTTTTATTAGTACTGAAGAAGCAATGGAGTATTTTGAGTTTGGCATGGGGGGCGATATTGAACTGGTATTGACAGACATTCAACTGCCGGGTAAAACAGGCATCGAACTCATAAGCTGGTTAAAACCCCTTCGACCCGACATTCAGTTTATGGTACTTAGCGTATATGACGATGCAGATAAAGTATTCAAAGCGTTGCAGGCAGGAGCCACGGGCTATGTTTTAAAAAACACATCATCAAACAAACTTATCGAATCGCTAATTGATCTGCGTAAAGGGGGCAGCCCGATGAGCAGTCAAATTGCACGGAAGGTTGTAACAGCTTTCCAGCAGCAATCGCCATACATTGATGGTAAGGATTGTTTAAGCGACCGGGAAAACGAAGTGCTTGCATGGCTAAGCAAGGGCTATAGCTACCAGGAAATAGCTGACCGGCTTTTTATTTCTATAGACACGGTCCGGACGCACATCCGAAACCTGTACGAGAAACTGCATGTACGCAATAAAAAAGAAGCTTTACGCAAAACAGGATTCAGATAAGAACCAGCCAGCATCAATGAGAATCCCTTAATCCGGCGATATTCCGCAAATAATTGTCCATCAAAACCATATCCACTTTATCATTAACAAAACCGATATGCATATCAGGGCGGATAATTAATGTTTTCCCCTGGTTTTTTCCGACCTCAAAAGCTTCAAAAACCTGCCGGTTTTTTTTGGACCGGGGCAGGTAGAAAAAATTAAGCATCGCCGGGTATTTTTGGGTGATCCATTTGGCGAGGCTAAAAAGATCAGCCTCCGTCAGTTTGCCTAAAACTATAAGGGTGAAACCCGGCTTGCTGCACCATTGATGCAGGTCGGTTTCTGTTTGTTTTTTCTCATCAAAAACTTTAAGGTAGGGCAGCCGGTCGCCGGCTTTAACTTTACCGGCCTGGCTGATGTGCAGGTTGACGGCGCTGTTGCGGTAAGTTATTCCGGTTTGCGATACCATTTTGAAAAATGTCTCTCTTAAAGTTTTTTTGCCCCAAACAAATTTCAGCAAACCCGGCAGCAGCCATTTTTTGAATAAACCCGTAAACCGGCTGCTGGACATCATAAAGGAAAAAACACGGTCGGTTGTCCTTAAAAGTCTCCTGGCGACAGGCATCCGCTCTGCGGCATAGCTATCTAAGATGCTTTCGTTTAGCTGCCCGTTTACCACTCCGGCAAGTTTCCAGGCCAGGTTATAAGCGTCCTGCAACCCTGTATTCATCCCCTGCCCGCCAACCGGTGAATGGATATGCGCGGCATCGCCAATCAAAAAACAGCGCTGCTCCCTGAATTTATCCGCCATGCGATGGTGCAGGTTGTAAACCGTGAACCAGTAATTGCGGATAATATTTACAGATAAGTTGCTGACAGCATTCAAATGCGGAAGAACATCCTCAAGCAACAAATCTTCTTTTTTCTCCAGCTCATCGGGCAGGTTGCCTATAATGCGGAAACGATTTGCTTCGGGCAGCGGGAAAAAACCGCAGAAACCGTTTGGGGCCAAAAACAAATTTACATGGCTGCTGTCTAATTCCTTATTATTCAGTTCAACATCAGCCAGGTAGAATTTATGGGCATAAGTGTCCCCGTTAAATTGGATCTGTAGTTGTTTGCGGACTGCGCTATGCGGCCCGTCGGCCCCAACAAGCCAATCGCAGGTAATATTTATCAGCTGTTCGCCGCTTCGCAGTTGAACTTCGGCCTGCTGTTCAGTTTGGTTTAGCCCTACTAAACTGGTTTCCCAGTAAACCGGACAGCAGTTTTGGGTTAAAAAATCAAGCAGCAGCCTTTCGTTTTTACTTTGCTGGTATAAATGGATAAACGGGAACGGCGTTTGCGCTTCGCCCACATTGGTCAGGGATATTTTCGCAATCTGTTTTCCGCCTTCATTAAAAAACAAACCATCAGCCCCTTTGCCGCCATCAATCACCCGGTCAATCAGGCCCATCTGCCGGTAGATCTCCAGTGAACGCGCCTGTACCGCCAAAGCTTTCGACTGATCCGTCGGGCCCTGCTTACTGTCAATTATTATAGGCTGAACCCCGTACCGCAGCAATTGAGCCGCCATCATCAGTCCTGTAGGGCCTGCGCCAACGATCAATACTTTGGTATGGGTTTCGGTAAGGGTCATTTATCATCTGTGAAAAAGTAAAAATATTGCAGGGCGTTTATGCAGTTCGGGTACTTTTTTCTGCCATTCGGCGATGGTTTTTGTTTGAACAAACTCCGTAGCCGAGGTAAGGTCAGCCGCGATACAAAGCCTGGTTTTAGGATGCGCTGTTTTCAGTATTTCTTCCAGCATCGGGTTATTACGGAAAGGCGTCTCGATAAAAATTTGTGTCTGGTCGTTTTTCTCCGACAGGTTTTCCAGTTCTTTTATCTTTTTGCTCCTTTCGGCCTTATCAATCGGCAAATAACCGTGAAAAGTAAAGCTTTGCCCGTTAAACCCGGAAGCCATCAAAGCAAGCAAAATGGAGCTTGGTCCCACCAGTGGCACTACCTTTATGCCCATCCGGTGCGCCTTTTCCACAATTTCAGCGCCGGGGTCGGCAATGCCGGGGCAGCCAGCTTCACTCATTAAACCAACGGACTTACCAACCTGCAGCCCCTTAAAAAATTCGCCCGTGCCGCTGTCGCGGTTATGCTTGCTGTAGTCGTGGATCAGCAATTCACTTTGCGGCGTTTTCAATCCGGCTTCTTTTAAAAATTTACGGGCAGTTTTTTCGTTTTCAACAATATACTCCTTTATGTTGTTGATGGTATCGACAAGATAGGGCGTAAACGATTTGGCGGCGGCCTCATCGGCAAGCGGTACGGGTATTAAATAAAGTGTTCCTAATGGCATATTGCAAAATTGCTGTTTTTTGTTTAATTTAAGCTGTCTAATTAATTTGAGAAATGAAAGAGTTAAGTAAAAACTGGTTTATTGAAGGTTCACTTGATTTTGAATACAAAAAGTATATCCTGCTGGATTATTTGCAGGAGATAAACCGCCATTTTGACAAGAGCAGGTTATACCCCAACCTGAGCGACCTGGTATTCCATTACAACAACCTCCTGTTCTTCAAAAAACATAAAAGCATGCTGCAGCAGTCTTTTCCGCAGCGTTTAACATTGGCGGATATTGAAGCGGTAAAGCTTACTTACCAGAAAATAGTTGATGACGACAGCTCGATGAAGGAGATTGAATTGATTATTACGTACGCCATGCAAAAAATGAACCCCGCTATACAAACCGGTAAAGACATTTA
Organism: Sphingobacteriales bacterium; assembly: GCA_044448725.1. Taxonomy (GTDB): domain Bacteria; phylum Bacteroidota; class Bacteroidia; order Sphingobacteriales; family Sphingobacteriaceae; genus Mucilaginibacter. The sequence goes on from JBIOHE010000239.1 coordinate 5,346, forward strand.
TGACTTTGTGGAGAGCCAGCTGGCTATTGACCCGGTGGGCATTGTGCCGCTGTTGCCATATCACGGCTATTTTTCATTGCGGAACGGGAAGGAAAAAACACATGGCATTTACGAATACCAGATCACCCTGTTTGAAAACAAGGACGATAAATACCGGGGCATCAACATCAGTTTTGTAGATACCTACGAAGAAAGCATAACAAAAACGCCGGAAGCCGTGAAGCTCGACCTGATCCGCCGGAATAAATTTATGCCCAATCCGGCGGTTTATTATGTGCAAAGCGATATTACTTTCCCGCTGGAACAAACCCTGCTGCCGGTAGCCAAAAGGAGTTTGGTGAAGTATATCTCGAAGGCGGCTTGATTTGATTTCGGATTTCGGAATTTCGATTTCGGAATTGTTAAGGTGAAATATTTATTTTATCAGTCTATCGAAAATTGTTTGTAATTTTGATATAATGGAATTAGCGTTTGACATAACAGAATCATTTAACCAGGACATGCTGCTTTTATCAGCTTCTGAAAAAGAAGTTGTGAAGAAACAGATCAACCTTGTTTCCCAATCCTTACTTAACGGGCAAACAGCGTTCAAAGGAAAATTCCTCCATCCCCTATATATTTAATTTGAAAGGCGGCCTTGACAGTTCCCTTTTCCTCATCAGGGCTGATAAAGACCACCGCATTATTGCCGCCGTTGATGATGATCCCATTTTCGAAAGAGTTTCGCTGACCCTTTTCAGGATAGTGGATAAAAAAGGCGCTGAAACAGTTTATAGGGAAGTCGGCGAGGATATATACAAGAAGCTCGGGCTTTTGTAATATGGCGGAAATTAAAACACTGCCCGACGAAGCAACTGCATCTGAAAGACATAATTGACGGCCAGCTTCACGATGATGTAATCAGGGTAATTCAATCAAAAAAGGACAGGTATAATTAGCATGGTAAATTGCCCGCCAATAAAACCATGAAAGACCACTTCCCTATTATTATTTCTGAACGTTCAATAAACAACCCGGTTTGCAAATAGCGATATCCGTACGGCCGGAATACAAGTAACACCTGCACATCCGATTTATTTCAAAATCAACACCGATCTGTTTGCATTCAGCGCCAGCGCCTTGGTTATGCTGTGGTGCGTGAGGTTATAAAAGAAACTGTATTTACCCGGAAGAGCTATAATAAGTTGCGGGTCATGCTTGTCGGCGAAGTCAAGTATGCCATGTACGATATCTTTATCTTCCGAGTAATAGACTTCGTATTCGTACCCCTCAAGCAAGTCAACCAATCCTGCAGCAGGTTGTCCGTCATTTTTCAGGTGTTTTTGTTTCGGGTCAACATTCAGGAGCATGAGTTTGGGGTGCAGCCATTTTTTTGGGTCGCGAAACCCTTTTAAAGCGCTTAGCCGCGAAATTGCTGCAAAATCACAGGGGACCAATGCTTCTGTTATTTTTTTATACCTGATATGATTGGGCACGATCAGCAGAGGAA
>JBIOHE010000240.1:0-6809 GCA_044448725.1 Sphingobacteriales bacterium
CTTTTTCGACCTTGTTTTTTTAGATGAAAACATGCCGGGCATTACCGGGTTGGAAACTTTGTCGCTGATAAAAGGCATTAACAACGATGTGCCTATTGTTTTGATCACCAAAAGCGAGGAGGAATATTTGATGGAGGATGCCATCGGATCGAAAATTGATGATTATTTAATAAAGCCGGTTAACCCGATAAGCGGCAGGGATTTATACCCGATAACAAAACATTGTGTCAGCAATTCCCTGATTTCGTACCTGGGCTTTAAGCCCATTGTAAAAAAACGGCCCGCAAACCTTGCGATCCTGCCGGTTTCGTCAAAAAATTCGTTTGCTTTTTCTGTTAATGCCATATTTAATTAAATATATAATTATTAAAACAAACAATTGCTGATTTAATATAAATATAAGGCACAAAAAGTCGGTTATGAGTGATACTCCTCATTCACTGTAGTGATAGAAGTCATAAATATGCACGTGAGGATGCGCAGAAGTGAAATTATCCTGATCATCACAATGGCACAGATGAATTCAATCAGCTCTTAAATTCATCATTAAATTTCCGGAGCATTAACGAAAAAACGATCCGAAAAATTCCGGCAAAAATAAAGGCGATCTCGATCAGGACAACCATAGTTGCTGCGCCAAAACCGGGATCAACAAATATCAACGACGCTAAAATAATAATAATGAGCCCTGTAATTAAAAGCCAGCCCCAGTCGGAAAAGCCATAACGGCGTATATTGATTGCATTCCCGACAGCAATAATACCCCTGAAAAGTATCCAGAAACCAAAAATAAGGGGTAAAACAACCATGGTTACTCCGGGATTTAAAAGCAGGAACAGTCCGATTATCAAATCAATTATCCCGCCGGTCAATGTCCAGCCCCAGCTATTTAATACCCTGTAGTTGACTATCGAAAATACAATTTCAAATAAGCCTGCGGCTAACACGATGAATGAAAAAGTAAAGCTCAATGCGATGTAGGACGGAACAGGTAATAGGATTACCCAAACGCCCATACCAATAAGCAGAAGCCCTGAAAGCAAAATCAACCACCAGTGATCAACAATATTGTGAACTGCTTTAAAAGATGTAGTTTCCATTAGTCCTAATGTTTATGTTAAAAAAATTCAGCAATGGCTTTATCCTCTTTGGCTGAAGCTAACCTTTCGTTTTTTAAAATGGCTTCATTGATATTTTCAATTCCGCGTATCAGTGCGTCGGGATTGAATGAAATACTGTTGATGCCGCTTTCTACCAGCAGTTGGGTAAATTCTTTCGAATCGCTCGGCGCCTGGCCGCATAACCCCACTTTTTTGTGTAGTTTGTTTGCCTTACTGATCATCATGGTAATCAATTGCTTGCTTGCAGCATTTTGCTCATCAAACAAATCGGCAATCAATGCAGAATCCCGGTCGATGCCGAGTGTTAACTGGGTGAGGTCGTTTGAGCCGATGGAAAATCCGTCAAAAACTTCGGCAAATTGTTCGGCGAGCAATACATTACTTGGTATTTCGGCCATTACAAATATTTCAAGGCCATTTACTCCTCTTTTTAACCCGTAGGCGGCCATCAGGTCCACAACTTTCTTTCCTTCTTCCACAGTGCGGCAAAACGGGATCATCAGTTTAACATTGGTTAAGCCCATTTCGTCCCGCACGACCTTCATTGCATCGCACTCCATCCTGAAGCCTTCCTTATAGCCTTCATGATAATACCTTGATGCTCCCCTGAACCCGATCATCGGGTTTTCTTCATCAGGTTCAAAATACTTGCCGCCAATCAAACCAGCATACTCGTTCGATTTAAAGTCACTCATCCTTACAATAACCTCCTTGGGGTAAAACGCGGCGGCTATGGTAGCAACGCCCTGCGATAATTTATCCACAAAGTAATCCTTCTTGTTTGCGTATTGCCTGGTAAGGTTTTCAATTTTCAGGCGTTCAACGTTGTCTTTTACCTGGTTATATTTTATCAGGGCCATGGGATGAACCTGTACATAATTACTGATGATAAACTCAAGCCGCATTAAACCTACCCCATGGTTCGGGTAAAAAGACAATTCAAAAGCCTTGTCGGGCTCCCCGATGATCAATTCTGCGCTAACTTTATGCGCATCAGGCAGTTTTATTTTACTGGTATCGGTTACTGTTTCTTTCCAGTTTAACTTTCCGCGATACACTACCCCGGTTTTACCCTCAGAGCAGCAAAGCGTAATTTGCTCGCCATCTTTTATGGTGTTAGTACCGTCTTCGGTACCTACAATAGCAACGGCACCCAGTTCACGGGCTATAATAGCAGCATGGCTTGTTCGTCCGCCTTTGTTGGTTACGATGCCGGCTACCTTTTTTAAAATAGGGTCCCAATCGGGGCTGGTAGCTTCTGTCACCAAAATATCGCCTTCATGCAGTTTGTACGATTCGTTTGGTGAAGCCAGTATCCTGGCATAGCCACAGGTTATCATATTGCCAATGGCCTCTCCCGTTGTTATTTCCTCCCCTTTTTCACCTATTTTGAATGACTTAACAAGCGGCGCCTTTTTTTTGTTATGAATGGTTTCGGGCCTGGCCTGTATAATGTATAACTGGTGGTTGATCCCGTCTTTGGCCCATTCAAAATCCATAGGGTGTTTATAGTGGTCTTCGATCACTATTGCCCATTCAGCTAATTTTTCAATTTCTTTATCTTCCAGAATAAACTTTTCCCTGAGTTCCCATGGGGTATCCTCATTAACGGTTGCGTTTGTGTCGAGGTCCTCATCATTACTATCCACAGCATAAACCAGCCTTTTACTTTTACTGCCAATATTTTTTTGAATGACAGCCTTCAATTTCTTTTTTAACGATGGTTTAAATACCAGGAATTCATCTGGTGTAGCGGTACCCTGAACGATGTTCTCGCCAAGCCCCCATACACCTGCAATATGCACCACATCCCTGAAACCCGACTCTGGCTCAAGGGTAAACCCCACGCCCGAACAGCTCAGGTCGGAACGAACCATCTGCTGAACCCCAACAGACAGAAATACCTTGTTATGGTCAAACCCCTTGTCCTCCCGGTATTTTATGGCCCTGTCGGTATAAAGTGATGCAAAACATTGTTTAACCGCATAAAGCAGCGCATAATGGCCTTTAATATTCAGGAACGATTCGTGCTGCCCCGCGAAACTGGCATTTGGCAAATCTTCGGCAGTGGCGCTGCTGCGGACGGCAACAGGCTTTTCATCATCTTCGCAAAGATAATAGTATGCATCAACGATGGCTTCCATCAGATCATCCGGCATTACCCCGTTCATAACCAGTTTCCTGGCATTGGCCCCGGTTTCTGCAAGGTTCGAAAAATCCTTCCTGTTCAAGTCGCTCATTAACCGGCGGAGCTCCGTTTCAATTTTGTTAAAACTCATAAAATGACGGTATGCGGTGGTGGTAATAGAAAAACCATCGGGTACCATTATCCCCCTGGTGGTTAAATGGGTAAACATTTCGCCAAGTGATGCATTTTTTCCGCCTACTTCAGCAACATCTTTCATTCCTGTTTCGCTGAATTTTTTTATGAACTTTTCCATTTTATTTTTGATTAGGGAGGGCTTCAACAAATTTTAAAAATCAACCTGCCGCATAATTGCAGCGGCAGGATGAACCGGGTTGACCTCTTAATTTACTTTCACCTCTTTTTTTGCAGGCAAACTCTTCTCAGTTTTTTTGAGATCAATTTTAAGCACGCCGTCTTTGTAGTTTGCGTCAATTTTGTCTTCTATGGCGTTATCGGGCAAGCTGAAAGTACGTGTAAACGATGAACATGAAAATTCCCTGCGGGTATAATTTTCCTTTTCTTCGTTAAGCTCGCTTTTCGTTTCAGCACTGATAGTAAGCAAGCCATTTTCTGTTGTGATTTTAAAATCCTCTTTTTTAAAGCCGGGAGCGGCTACTTCCAGTTCATAATTGCTTTTTGTTTCGCGGATGTTTACCGCAGGCAATACGTCACCGGTGAAGATTGGTTTTTCAAAAAACCTGTCTGTGTTCCAGAAATCTTCCATCATCGTCCTGAATGCTGGAAAACCATTTGTTTTTACTAATGTTGACATAGGAATTAAATTTTAAAAAATTTATCCATAAATCTCCATACAAGTACCCGCTATTGCTATGACCTTAGTCATTTGAAATAGTGATACATATCAACTCAAATATCCGGCGCCGGGCCTTATCTTTACTTTAGCATAAAAACCTGTTTATAAGTCACTAAAATTGATAATGCTATGGATAGCGCAGCTTCTGAGTTTCCCGAAAAAGTTAACAATGCTGTTTATATTCAGTCGTTGGGCGCAGCTGAAACAGTAACAGGTTCAAAACATTTACTGCTCACCCCTGATTTGCATGTTTTGATTGATTGCGGGTTATTTCAGGGTATTAAATCCCTCCGTGAAAAAAACTGGGACCTGCCGCCGGTAAAGCCGTCGTCAATAGGCGCCATGATACTTACCCATGCGCATCTCGATCATTGCGGGTATATCCCTTTGCTTATTAAAAACGGGTATCGCGGAAAAATATATATGAGCAGGCCTACCCGCGATTTAACGGAGCTGATTTTAAGGGATAGTGCGAAGTTACAGGAAGAAGACGCCCAAAAAGCCAATAAGTACGGCTACACAAAACATACACCGGCTATGCCATTGTATGATACTGCCGACGTGGAAGCAGCTTTACCTCATTTTGTAACTGTAAATACCGGCGAAATGCACCGGTTAAATGACAACATCCTGTTTCAGTTTTATCCCGCCGGCCATATTCCCGGCGCTTGTTCGGCAGCCATTAGCTGTTATGGAAAAACAATAATTTTTTCAGGGGATATCGGCCGTTATAACTCCGAACTTCTTCCGCCGCCAACACATCCTGCCAAAGCAGATTTTGTAGTAATGGAATCAACTTATGGTGACCGGCTTCACGAAACTTATAGTATTGAACAGCACCTGGCATTTATTGTAAACGAAACCCTTGCATACGGCGGGAATATTTTAATCCCTTGCTTTGCTGTTGGAAGGGCGCAGGAAGTAATGCACCTGCTGTTTAAACTCAAAGCCTCAAAAAGCATTCCTTCATCGGTTCCGGTTTTTCTCGACAGCCCGATGGCGGCTTCTGCCGGCAAGGTATTGATTAAATATCCAGATTGGATAAAGATCAGCGAAAAGGAAGTTGCCCAAATGTTCAGCGGTGTAACTATAAACCAGGATTACCAGGGTACGGCGCAAATTATCAGGAAAAAAGGCAGTAAAATCATACTGGCCGCCAGCGGTATGCTCACCGGCGGCCGGGTATTGGAATACCTTAAACATTACATCACTGACTCACGAAATACGATACTGATCATCGGCTACCAGGCAGAAGGTACAAGGGGAAGGGCATTGCTGAACAATACCCATGAAATAAAAATTCACGGACAATATTATCCTGCTAAAGCACAGGTGAAGGAGATTGGGGGGTTATCCGCACATGCCGACCAGGCTGAACTGATTACCTGGCTGAAGGAGTTTACCGATGGCCCCGCACGTATTTATCTGGTGCATGGCGAGCCATCGGCCCAGGAAGCCCTGCGGGTAAAAATAAAGGATGAATTACACATTAAAGCAAGCATACTTAAACAGGACCGGAAAGAGTTCTTATTCGCCATTGAAACCAGCGCCAATTAATTAAAAAAACGATGCCTGAAATTATAACCGTTACCTTTAACCCCGCCATTGATAAAAGCATATCAATAGCGGAGCTGATCCCCGATAAAAAATTAAAATGCCTGCAACCTGTATATGAACCCGGCGGGGGGGGTATTAATGTTGCCAGGGCTATTAAAAAACTTGGGGGCGATGCTGTTGCAATTTACCTGGCAGGCGGTGATACCGGAAGAAAAATCACCCGTTTGCTGAAAAATGACCAGATTGAATCAATCGTAATAGAGACAAACGAAAGTACCAGGGAAAACCTTATAGTGGCGGACATAGCCAATAGCAAACAATATCTTTTTGACATGCCGGGGCCCGAAATAAATGTGCAGGAATGGCAGCAATGCCTGGATACAATTGAAGAATTACCCGGAGTAAAGTTCATTGTTGCCAGCGGAAGTTTGCCAAAGGGGGTACCCACCGATATTTTTGCCAGGATTGCAGTGATTGCACGGAAAAAAAATGCAAAACTGATAACAGACACAACGGGCGAACCATTGAAACAGGCCGTGCAGGCCGGTGTTTATTTAATAAAACCAAATTTGAGGGAATTAGCCGCGCTCATAGGAAAAGAAGAACTGGGGATTGAAGTTGTAGCAGATGTAGCCCGCGAAATAATTGCCCTGGGAAAAGTTGAGGCTATAGTGGTTTCGATGGGACCAAACGGGGCTATGCTGGTAACGAAAGACCTGGTTCAACAGATAATGCCGCCTCAGGTGCATATAGAAACTACTGTGGGCGCGGGCGACAGCATGGTTGCGGGCATTGTTATGAGTTTGGCAGAAAATAAAAATTTAACCGAAGCTGTTCAGTACGGTGTTGCATGCGGCACTGCAGCTACAATGAAGCCCGGCACCGAATTATGCACAAGGGACGATGCCGCACTGCTTTTTAATATTATCCGGAGTCAGCCGCTGTTAAAAGCTTATTGATTTCCGGCGGCGTAGCTTTTTGTGAGCGCTATTTGGTTGACGATTTGTGTGGGTTAACATTATTAAATCTTAAAAAAATTGTTATAATGATGATTATAATGTTTTTTTAAAGCTCCGAAGAGGCGTAGCCCCGATAAATATTATAGCAACGGATTTTAATCCGTTGAAAA
>JBIOHE010000241.1:0-6802 GCA_044448725.1 Sphingobacteriales bacterium
CCCCAATGAAATATACGGGTTATAGCTTGCCTTGTTTTTTTGCAAGATTAAGCTTTTAACAAACATTTCCGGCTTTTACACCTTCATCCGTCATTACTGTTTTTTCCAGGCTTGCCCCTGGTTGGGACTCAGGATGACAATTTTCAGCCCCCCGATAAATATCAGCCTGATTATCTGATTTTGTATGATGATTAGCGCGGTTAAATCATAATGCATCAGTTGGATCAAAAAAACAAACTGAATCAACGGTTCAGACAGTAACCACCATCCAACCCGCATCCCAACAATCCCTCCCAAACCCCATCTTTTAAACGATAGCATAATAATTAAAATATTGCTGAAAAAAAGTATGATTTTTAGTTTTCCACACCATTAATTTATTGTATATTAATGGTTTAATAATTATTTAATAATAGCAGGGCATATTCCTCACAGGGTGTGGAAAACTCTGAATTGAATAGTGCTATTGATAGTAATAGATTTGAGTAAAAACCCCCTAAAGGTTTTTTTTAACAAGCAGGTAATATTAAAAACACATAACGATGGGAAACAGCAATAAACAAAAAGCTACCGGGTTCAACGGCAAGGGGTTGAAGGTCGACCGGTATTTCAGCAAAGAGGGCGTCAACGTATTTGACCTTTTTAAATTTGAAAACCGATCGTCGGTTATACGCAACCCATCAGGTGATGCTGTTTTTGAAATGAATGATGTGGAAGTACCTGCGGCCTGGTCGCAGGTGGCGACCGATATACTTGCCCAAAAATATTTCCGTAAAGCCGGCGTGCCCCTGGCCGATGGCTCAACCGGGTCCGAAAAAAGCATAAAACAGGTTGCCCACCGTATGGCTGATTGCTGGAAAGACTGGGGCGTACGTTACGGCTATTTCGCTTCGCAGCAGGATGCTGATATATTTTATGACGAACTGGTTTATACCATTACAGGGCAGCTGGCCGCGCCGAACTCTCCGCAGTGGTTCAATACAGGCCTGTACAGCTCTTATGGCATCAGCGGAAATCCACAGGGGCATTATTATATTGATCCTGTAACCGAAGAACTCAGCAAATCAACTTCGGCTTATGAGCGCCCGCAGCCCCACGCCTGCTTTATCCTTTCGGTTGAAGACGATTTGGTGAACGAGGGCGGCGTGATGGACCTTTGGGTACGGGAAGCAAGGATATTCAAATACGGATCGGGCGTTGGCACCAATTTTTCGAAGATCAGGGGCGAGAGTGAAAAACTTTCGGGCGGAGGTTATTCTTCCGGCCTGATGTCGTTTTTAAAGATAGGCGACCGCGCGGCAGGCGCCATAAAATCAGGCGGCACTACCCGCCGCGCAGCAAAAATGGTTTGTCTGGACCTTGACCACCCGGAGATTGAAAGTTTTATCAACTGGAAAGTTGGAGAGGAGAAAAAAGTAGCCGCACTGATAGCCGCCGGTTACTCGTCAGATTATGAAGGCGAAGCATACCAGACCGTATCGGGGCAAAATTCAAATAACTCTGTGCGGATACCCAACAGCTTTTTTAAGGCGCTGAATGATGGCAAGCCCTGGGAACTCACCAGCCGCATGTCGGGCAAAACCATCAAATCGGTACCTGCTCAAAAACTGTGGGACGATATTGCTTTTGCTGCCTGGGCCTGCGCCGATCCCGGCGTACAGTTCGACAGCACCATTAACGAATGGCATACCTGCCCGGAAGGCGGGCGTATCAATGCGTCGAACCCATGCTCGGAGTACATGTTCCTTGATAATACCGCCTGTAACCTGGCCTCCATTAACCTGGCGCATTTCTTCGACCCTAAAACCCGTGTGTTTGATGTAAAGGGATTTGAACATACCTGCCGCGTATGGACCATCGTATTGGAAATATCGGTATTAATGGCGCAGTTCCCTTCAAAAGAAGTTGCTCAGCTATCTTACGATTACCGCACATTGGGCCTGGGCTATGCCAACCTTGGCTCTGCCCTGATGGTTAATGGTATCCCTTACGACAGCAAAAAAGCCCGTGCAATAGGCGGCGCTATAACCGCGATAATGACCGGCACAGCTTATGCCACTTCCGCCGAAATGGCCCGCGAACTGGGGACTTTCAGCCGGTACGAAGATAATAAACAACACATGCTGCGCGTAATGCGCAACCACCGCTATGCGGCTTATAACTCTCCCGAAAACTATGAAGGCCTGGAGATTAAACCTCCCGGAATTGACCAGGGACAATGCCCGGATTATTTACTTTCAGCTGCCTGCAACGCATGGGACAAGGCCGTTGAAATGGGCGAAAAATATGGCTACCGCAATGCCCAAACTACCGTTATAGCCCCGACAGGCACCATCGGTTTGGTGATGGATTGCGATACCACCGGTATTGAGCCTGATTTTGCGCTGGTTAAATTTAAAAAATTATCTGGCGGCGGTTATTTTAAGATCATTAACCAGGCCGTGCCCGAAGCATTGAGCAATTTAGGCTATGCTGAGCATGAGGTTACCTCGATAATAAATTATGCAAAAGGCGCTGCGACGCTGAAAGGTGCACCGCACGTAAATTTGAATACGCTTAAAGCAAAAGGCTTAACTGATGACGAACTGGAAAAACTGGACAAGGGTTTGGTTGCGGCTTTCGAGATCAGCTTTGCCTTTAATATATGGACATTAGGCGAAGATTGCCTGAAACGCCTTGGTTTAACCGCCGAACAATACAACGCGCCTGATTTTAATGTGCTGAGGGCATTGGGTTTCAGCCGTAAAGAAATTGCGGAAGCCAACGAATACATTTGCGGTACCATGACCATTGAAGGCGCTCCTCATCTTAAAAAAGAACATTACCCCATATTTGATTGCGCCAATAAATGCGGTGCAAAAGGCGAGCGTTTTATCCATGCACACGGCCACATCAAAATGATGGCGGCTGCGCAGCCTTTCCTGTCGGGTGCTATTTCAAAAACCATTAACCTGCCAAATGAGGCCGTTGTTGATGAGATAAAAGATAGCTATATGCTCTCGTGGACCCTCGGGCTGAAAGCAAATGCCCTTTACCGCGATGGTTGTAAATTATCTCAGCCATTGTCCACAAAATCGGATGTTAAAGAGGAAAAAGAAGCTGTTTCGACGGAAAAACTGGAAACCGTTGAAGAAGTTTTGGGCCAGGCAGCTAATGTAAAACTGAGCGACCTTACTTCGGAACAGGTGATAGAGGCTGCAATGGCCATTATGGAAAAATCAAAAGACACCAACTTTATGCGCCAGCTTTCGCGGGTAGTGCAAAAGAAGGTGCTGCCGTTTAAACGCCGGGGTTATACCCAGAAAGCAATTATCGACGGGCAAACGGTTTATGTGCGCACCGGGGAGTACGAGGACGGTACTTTGGGTGAGATATTTGTTGATATGCACAAAGAAGGCGCTACATTCCGCTCGCTGATGAACTGTTTTGCTATAGCTGTTTCTGTTGGCCTGCAATATGGTGTTCCGCTGGAAGAATATGTAGAGAAATTTACATTTACCCGGTTTGAGCCTGCCGGAATGGTGATCGGTCATGCCAATATAAAAAGCGCAACCTCTATTATCGACTATATTTTCAGGATGCTTGGCTACGAATATCAGAACCGCACAGACCTGGTACATGTAATCACAGAGCAAAAAATAATTACAGGTAACCCGCAAATGATTGACAGTGATGTAAATCCCGACGAAAGCAATGTTTACGAGCCTGTTAAGCCGGTGGCAGAGGAAAGCACCAATAGCAGTGGCAGCGGCAAAAAGCAATATAGCGTTGACCTGAGCATGGGTGTGCAAAGTGATGCGCCATCATGCAATACCTGCGGGCATACTACCATCAGGTCGGGCACCTGTTACAAATGTTTAAACTGCGGGAATTCGATGGGATGCAGTTAAGAAGCAGAAAGCTAAAAGACCAAAGCTAAAAGGCTTTTTGCTTTGAGCTTTCCGCTTTAAGCTTAAAATTGAGTTTTTAGTGTTCAGTTTTATAGTTTATCGTAGCCCCGGAGTAGTGCCCCGGGGCTCTTTTTTTGTGCGCCAATTGTTTAAGTTTGTTTTATGAACCCCAGAGTGAGCCTTGTCATTGGCATTTTGTGTATTTCCTTTTCGCCAATTTTTGTAAAGATTGCAGGCGTATCGCCCATAAGCGCTACTTTTTACCGCATATTTATTGCCTGGCTTTGCCTTGCGCCCTATTGCATTGCAAATGGGAAGCTGAAAATAGGCCGCAAGGAATTAATGATCGCCGTTGCAGGCGGAATAGTTTTTGGCGCCGATATTGCCATCTGGAACATATCGCTTTCAACAATATCAGCCACGGTATCTACACTTTTAGGTAACCTGGCCCCGGTATGGGTGGGTCTTTTAAGCTTTCTGTTGTTTAAAAGGCGATCAGGCAAATTATTCTGGCTGGGCACTGCTTTGGCTATTGCCGGAATGGTGGTATTGGTGGGCTACAAAAATGTCATCGCGCTTAAATTTAGTACCGGGATAGTGATGGCTGTTTTGTCGAGCGTGCTTTATGCGGTTTACATCCTCATCACCAAAGGGATATTACGTAAAACCGATACCCTGACCTTTATGTTTTACAACATGCTTGGCGCTTGTATATTTATGCTGGCAATTTGCGGCCTGCAGCATGATAACCTGGCAGCCTTTTCAGCAAAGGCCTGGCTGTGTTTTTTGGGCATGGGGCTCATCTGCCAGTTAACCGGATGGATAACGATAAACCATGCCCTGCGCTTTTTAGAATCGACCAAGGTTTCCATTTCGCTATTGTCGCAAACCGTTATTGCCGGTTTCCTGGCGATCATAATATTGGGCGAAAGGCTGGGAATGAATGAAATTATCGGAAGTGTAATTGTACTGGCAGGGATAGCCGTTACGTTTGTAAAACCGAAGAAAAGATTGAGTCGGGAATTTAGTTAGGGGTAAATTTATCAATATATTTAAAACCAATAATTGCAGGATTTTAACACAATGAGATACCGCCTCATTTCTTTTTGCAATACACGATACTTTACATTTGCCAACAATCCCTTCAGCATCCGGAAACGAATATGGAAAGTTTACCCCTCAAAATAATGCAGTGTCATCGTTTCCCCGTCAAACACGGCATAAGAATTTGCAATTACCCATTCACCAAGGTTAATATAGCGGGTTTCGGGGTTTAACTGAATATCCAGCGGCAGGTGACGGTGTCCGAATATCAGATAATCGTAAAAATGACTTTGCAGCAATTGGTTCGAATAAGTAACCAGCCATTCCTGCTGTCCAGGTTTATGTTCCTCCTCTTTTTCGTTCGCCAAACGGCTATGTCTCGACCAATAGTTGGCAATTCCCACACCCAGGTTGGGATGGATGCGGGCAAAAAGCCACTGGCAAAAAGCGCTGCGGAATATTTTTTTAAGGATCTTATAAAAATTATCCCCCGGGCCCAGGCCGTCGCCATGGTGCAGGTAAAACTTTTTGCCGCCGCGTTCTATCTCCAGTTCATCACTGATGATGGTGGCATTAAGTTCCTTTTCAAAATAGTCAAACATCCACATGTCGTGGTTGCCTTTAAAAAGATAGAGTTTCACCCCGGCATCGGCCAGTTCAGCCAGTTTTCCTAAAAAACGGATATATCCCTTTGGCACCACCGTTTTATACTCGAACCAGAAATCAAAAACGTCGCCCATCAAAAAAACTTCGGCGGCATCGCTTTTTATACTATCCAGCCAGCGCACCAAACGGGCCTCACGTTCGCGGTATTTGACATAAGTGCCGGTGCCTAAATGAAAATCAGAAGCAAAGTAAAGTTTGTTACGGATAGCCATAATTGCCGCAAAAATAAGCTATAAAGGGGCAGATGTGCAAATGCAGATTTGCAGAAGGCGCAAATCAGCCCGGATTGCTAATCCGCCTTCCTGAAAACGTCAAAAGGGAGGTTATAGAAAACCTCCCTTATTCATTGTATTGCTCAAAAATAATTTTAAAATTTAAAATCAGGCGATATTCCGCGGCTGATTACGTAAAGGGGTTGCCTGCTGGCATACCTGGTTTACCAGGTCTTTTGACAAAGGTTTGGTCATAAATGAATTAACACAGGCATATTTTTTTGAATGAAAAACATCAGCCGAGCGTATAGATGAACTCATGATATGCACTTGTACATTCTTTTTGGCCCCCGCATTAAAAGTTTCCAATTCGTCTAAAAATTCCCAGCCCGTTAACTCGGGCATATCCAGATCTAAAAATATTACATCGGGCAACATCGTTCCGGTTTCTTTATTTTCTTCCAGGTAATCTAAAACTAATCTGCCGTCAAATGTATAGGTAGCCTGCTCACAGTTAAAATTATTATGCAGTAACCTTTGCATAATATAATGATCTGTGGGGTTATCGTCAATTACTACAAGTTTGCACATGATTAATCAGGGTTAAATTTCTAATTTTTAAAATGTTAGGGGGGGCGGTTATGCTTAATAGGAATTCCTTCAGGGTTTGCAAATAAGGTACTGCGGCCATCTCGTCAAAGTCCCAGCCAGAATGGGATCAGGGGTGGAGCAGGTAACGGGGACAGCTCACGCGTAGAGCGCACAGAGCAGTGAGGGGCGGGCGTGTGTATCCTGATGCCCTACGTTCGATTTGATCAAAATTCTTTCATGAACTCTTCAAACATTTGAGAGGCCGAGACATTCAGGTCCGCACATGCCTTCTTGAAGGCTTTAAATAAATCGGCGTCCAAATATAGAGTTACCGGCCCACGTTCTCTTGTTGGTTTGGGCTTTAGTCGTTCCTTGATCTTCTTTGCAGCGCTTCGAGCG
>JBIOHE010000242.1:0-6779 GCA_044448725.1 Sphingobacteriales bacterium
GTGGTAAAAGATTATGACGGGGATGGCAAGGCGGACATCCTGCTGGGCGGAAACTTTTACCAGTCGAAACCGGAAGTGGGGATTTATGATGCCAGCTATGGCTTGCTGCTCAAAGGGGATGGGAAGGGCGGCTTTAAAGCGATTAAGCCTCAAAACAGCGGCATTGTTGTTAAAGGCGCGGTACGTGATATTGCAGAGATCAAAGCCGGAAAAAAAAGGCTGCTGATTTTTGCTAAAAACGATAACAAAACAGAAATATTAACCTTTAAATAAGATGGATACACTACATGTAAACAATAAATCCAGGGCACAAAATACTTATGATGCCATTGTTATTGGATCAGGTATTAGCGGAGGATGGGCTGCCAAAGAATTAACCGAAAAAGGTTTAAAAGTATTAATGCTGGAACGAGGCCGAAACTATGAACATATTAAAGACTATGTTACAGCCAATAAAGATCCATGGGAGTTTGAACACCGCGGGAGTGCTACCTTCCAGCAAAAAAGAGACAACCCTGTGATATCCCGTGACTGGGCCATGTATGGAACCGCGGCACAGGAGCCACTAATGAAATCTTGGGTAAATGAAAAAGATTGCCCTTATGTGGAAGTTAAACCCTTTACCTGGTGGCGCTCCTACCAGTTAGGCGGCAGGTCAACTTTGTGGGGCAGGCAAAGTTACAGGTGGAGCGATTTTGATTTTGAAGCAAATGCAAAAGATGGCATTGCTGTTGACTGGCCCATCCGCTATAAAGAGATGGCGCCGTGGTATGACTATGTAGAAAAATTTGCAGGTATCAGCGGTTCTAAAGAAGGTTTAGCCCAATTACCTGACGGACATTATTTACCACCGATGCAACTGAATTGTGTAGAGAAAGATGTAGCATCAAGAATAAAAGCTTTTTATAAAAACCAGCGGCACATGTTTATAGGCCGTGTGGCCAATCTTACGGCGCCTCTTCAAGCCAGAACACAATGTCAGTATAGAAACAGGTGTTGGGAAGGCTGCCCCTTTGGTGGCTATTTCAGCACACAATCTTCAACGCTGCCTGCTGCAATGGCAACAGGTAATTTAACTGTCAGGCCTTTTTCAATTGTAACAAAGATCTTATATGATAAAGATACCAGAAAAGCAACCGGGGTTGAGGTGCTGGATGCGGAAACAAATAAAACTTATGAGTTCCACTCTAAAATTGTTTTCCTGAATGCTTCTACCCTGAACAGTGCCTGGGTTTTGATGAATTCGGCAACTGATGTATGGCAGGGGGGCTTAGGCAGCAGCAGCGGTGAATTAGGTCACAACATTATGGACCATCATTACATGCTCGGTGCACAGGGAACGGTAGAAGGTTATGAAGACAAATACTATTTTGGGCGCAGGGCAAATGGTTTTTATATTCCGCGTTTTGCCAATTTGTTTGGTGATAAAAGGGATTTCCTGCGGGGCTATGGTTACCAGGGCAGTGCCAGCAGAGAAGGCTGGAGTCGTGATATAGCAGAAATGAATATCGGCGCCGGTTTTAAAGAGGCACTTACTGAACCTGGCGCATGGCATATTGGCGCAACAGGCTTTGGCGAAATATTACCCTACCACGATAATAAAATAACACTTGATAAAAGTGTAAAAGACAAGTGGGGTCTGCCTGTACTTGCTATGGATGCCGGTTTGAAAGAGAATGAGCTCAATATGCGTAAAGACATTATCAAAGAATTGGTTGCTATGTATGAGGCTGCCGGGATAAAGAATATCACAACCTGGGATAAAAATTACGCCATCGGCCAGGGGATTCACGAAATGGGAAGCGCGCGTATGGGTAAAGATCCTAAAACATCCGTTCTTAATGGACAAAACCAGGTTTGGGATGCGAAAAATGTTTTTGTAACTGATGGCGCCTGTATGACTTCAAGCGCTTGCCAGAATCCTTCACTTACCTATATGGCCCTTACAGCACGCGCTGCTGAATTCGCCGTGGAAGAGTTGAAAAAAGGTAATATTTAAATTTCAAACATTATGAACAGAAGAGACGCCATATCAAGCGTTGCCTTAATTTTAGGAGGCACCGTAATAGGAGCTGAATTTTTTATAAGCGGGTGTAAATCAACACCTGAAAAAGTGAATAAATTGTTCAATACGGATAATGTTGTTTTTTTGGATGAGGTTGCTGAAACAATCTTACCTGCAACAGGCACGCCCGGAGCTAAAGCAGCAAAAGTGGGTAGTTTTATGGTCCTGATGGTAAAGGACTGTTATAAGCCGGAAGATCAGGTGATATTTGTAAACGGTATATCAAAATTAGACGACGACTGTAAAAAGAAACAGGGCAAAGCATTTTTAGAATGTGATGCTAAACAACGTACCGACTTTTTAACCGGTCTTGATGAGGAACAAAAAGAATATACCACGCACAAAAAGAAGAATGAGCCTGGTCATTATTTCAGAATGATGAAAGAACTAACGCTTTTAGGTTATTTTACGTCAGAACCCGGATGTACCAAAGCATTACGATATGTGGCTGTACCCGGAAGGTATGAAGGGAATTTAACCTATAAAAAAGGCGATAAAGCCTGGGCCACATCCTGAAAATTAATATTGGCCGCCACATGCAGCAAAAGATGATGGCCTGTTGAATAAAAATAATAATTTTAAAAATATAAACTAATAATTACTCAAATGAAATACAGCATAATATTTACCGCATTACTTACAGGCAGCTTTTTTATAGCAAGCGCACAACAAACTGCAAAACCTGAAGATACTGAGATATGGCAACCCATACCCAAAGTGGTTACGCCCGGAAATACTTTCAGGGATGCGCCATCTGACGCGATTGTGTTATTTGATGGGGAAAATCTTGATCAGTGGGTATTGACTAATGACACCACATCCCCGGCTAAATGGATAGTTGCAAATCATGTAATGACTGTAAATAAAAGCGTCGGGGATATTCAAACCAAAAGACGTTTTATGGATTTTCAATTACATGCAGAATATCAGATCCCTACCAATATAACCGGATCAAACCAGGCACGTGGTAATAGCGGGATTTTTTTAGCTGCGCTTCCATGGGGTGCCGGCGGGTATGAATTACAGGTACTCGATAACTATAATAATCCAACTTATGTAAATGGCCAGGTGGGCAGCATTTACAAACAATCAATTCCATTAGTCAATGCAGCCCTGCCGCCGGGCAAATGGCAAACTTACGATGTAGTTTGGACCGCCCCACGATTTAATGAAGATGGATCAGTAAAATCACCTGCGCGTGTTACCGTTTTTCATAATGGTATCCTTGTTCAAAATAATTATATATTAAAAGGCGATACGCCTTATATAGGTCAGCCGGTTTATCGTAAACATGGTCCGTCACCCATTAAGTTGCAGGCCCATGGCGATAAAAGTGAACCTATAAGTTACCGTAACATCTGGGTTAGGGAGTTATAACAGTATTGTTTTTTTAGTTTTTCATTTAAAAATATTTGTGCTCAAGTTTTTACCCCAAGCTGAAAGCGCTACCTGATAGACTCATAATCTTTTGGTCTTTGGTTGGAGCCCCGGTATGATCGCTTTTTTTCGATTTTATTCGATATTAAATCAAATCAGGCGAGTTAAGAATTGCCATCCGAACAAAAAGCCTCAAGATTTTCGACTTGGGGCTTTTGTCTTGGTCAGGTAGCAGTCCACCTTTTTGCTTTTAAATTTATGACCCAAAAGCCGATCATGGTCGATCCATTTATTGCTGATACAGTTACGGATAATCTTACCGGGATTTTTTACATACTTAACCGCAGTGTTATTAGCCCATTTCTTTTCAGTGGGGAGATAAAACTCAAAATCACTGATGAACTCATGCACTATCTCTTCAATGTCAACATCGGCTATGTGATATTTATATTGCAGAAATAGCTCAATGTACCTTTTCAGGACCTCAAATCTTTAAATGTTCCATCTGCCTATTCCTTGCCCACCAACACGTCCATTTTTTGGCTACGGTCTTTAATGGTTTCCAAAAGCGTATGCACTTTTTCTTCTTTGCCCAGGAATTTGCATTTGATGCTTTCAGCGGTAATGACCAATTTATCTTGCGTTAATGGCCTATGGGCATCATAATCTGTATTTTTTAGGTTGCCCAGGTAAGCATTCAAGCTTTTGGCATCTTCTCTGGAGCCGGACATACCGCCAGCTTTAGAGTTCCGGCGCACGTTCCCGGCCTGTAGTGATTTTCGCACATTTTCCCACTATTGTAATTTTTGTAGTAACCGATGCATATTTTGGGGTATGCCGGAAAAACAAAAAGCCTGCAATTATTTGATTTGCAGGCTTTTAAACTAATTTGATTCTTGGATCAAGTGATCCCGCTGGGATTCGAACCTTGTCCGAAAATCAGCGTTTAAATAGTATCTGGAATGGTTTTGCTTTTCTACTCACCGAATCACTCACCATTTTCATGTACGTTTTAGCTGCAATTGCTATGATATAAATATAGCTATTTTCGGTGAATTTTCAAAATGTTTTTGTTGCTTTTTTCGATGAGGTCGGGTGTTTACCCGTCTAAAATCTTGTGTCATTTATTCAGTTTGGTTTTATGCTCTGTCCATTTATGCAATATTTATTTGAAACTCCTATTTTTGAATAAATCTATCTACTTATGAGCCTAACATATTTTAAGCCTCGTGACCGTTTTGATTTTGCACATGATACCTTGGACATCGGCAACCCAATAAGCTGGGATCGTTCGCAGTTTTTAAAGCACTTTTTAAAAAGGGTATTTGCAATAGGTGGGGATCGCCTGGACGAATTTTACCAACGCCATCTGGCTTATTATTTAGCAAATCATGCCGAGGGTACGGAAGAAATCTTCTTTAAATATTTCTGGTCACTAATCGAAAGGCAGCTAAATGTATTAATGGGCAGGGATGTCTATGACAAGAACCATATACGCAACGAGCGTGAAATAGCACGGCTACAAAAATTTACGGAAATACTGATTTCGCTTGATCGTTGGAACATCCACAAATCCAATGATGCGGTTATCGTAAAACAGGATTCTGAAATACATGTACTTCGACAACAGGTAATCCATTTAAAAGCGGAACTCAAAAAAGCAACCTCATTGGATTCAGGAGATTATATAAATATTGCCGATGGTCACCGTAACGCGGTATTACACCTTTATTTACAAATGCAGGAACTCAAAACGCCCGAAGGCAAAGAACTGATGTTTTCACAAACGCAAAGTGTTTGGACAAAGATGATCTGCAAGTATTTCCGAGAGGGTGACAAGGAGATTAATCTGGAAACCATACGCCGTTACTTTCCAAGTGATAAGCGGGGGCCGGGGGATAAACATGCCGATATTCCTGCAAAATCAAAGCTATTCCAGATCAGTCCTGTAAAAAGGCGAAGTTGATTTTTTCTTTTGTCAGACACTTACTACGTGGTTTTATCAATATGATATTAAACTGTTAATCAGTTTTTTATAAACACGTCTAACTTTCCTTAAACCACTCCATTTTAACCATGCAGTTTTGCGTGGTCAATAAATTCCCCAGGCATAGCACACATTTGTCCCAAAACAAATGCTATGCAAATCATTAACCACGAAGCCATGATCCAGTGTATGCGTCAGGCGGTCAGGGCAGAACTTCAGGAACACTTTAAAAAAAGCGGCGGCCAGTCGCCCACACAGGAAAAATTATTATCCAAGCAGGAGCTTGCCACCGAACTCGGCGTGTCGTTGGTTACGCTCACCGACTGGATGAAAAAAGGCTTACCCTATTTGCGCCTGCACAAACGGGTGTACTTCAAGAAAAGCGAAGTACTCAATGCCATGCAACAAACTATTAAAAGTTAAGGAGACGAAAGATGAATGTAGAACTAATCACAAGAGAGGATTTTCAGAGGTTGGAAAAATTGTTAAACGAAATCAAACAGATTGTTCAACCAGGACAAAGCCAGCCTAAAAAATGGCTAAAGAGCAGTGAGGTTAGGAAGATGCTGAATATATCACCAGGCACCTTACAGAATCTAAGGATTAACGGCACCCTGCGCTTTACAAAAATGGGTAGCATCATGTATTACAAGTTGGAGGACATTAACAAGGTTTTAGAGGAGAACGGACAATGATTATCTCAAAAGAATTAACTGGCTACAGCAACCTTGTTAAACGCATGGGAACTGATAAGCGGATATTCGCAACTCACGTTAGCCTGTTTACTGCCTTATTTATTTTTTGGCAGAGGGATGGTTTTGTTAGCCCTTTTGCCATCACCCGAAAAACCATTATGACCTATTGCAAGATTGCATCCATTGCGACTTATCACAAGTGTATCAGGGAACTGGATGAGTACGGCTATATCCGTTATCAGCCGTCTTTTGACCCGACAAAGGGAAGCTTGGTTTACTGGCCGGATTCGAACGAAAATCAATAAAATGCCTGAACGGACAAGCCAGAAACAGCACCGATGCGGAGCATCGGCAATGGCACCGGGCAAAGCCCGGCGGGCCTTAAAAAGGATCCCGGTACAAAGTACCGGGCTGTTAGAATTCTTAGCCATTTTGAAGGAGCAAGTTTGTGTTTTTGTTGCCACAAAAACTCCCGGAGCCTCCGGCACCGGGCAAACTTGCCTTTTGCGCCCGATGGTTGCGTGTGCCTTGAAGAAGACTGACTGGCGTCAGTCGACATGCTGATAAGATGATGATGGCAGGCCCATCGTAGGGGATGACAGGCATTCCCTGCAAACCGCCCTGAGGTGCTGCGTGCGAAAGTTAGTGGTGCTGA
>JBIOHE010000243.1:0-6744 GCA_044448725.1 Sphingobacteriales bacterium
ATGACCAATGACGCGAAGCAAATGACCAATGACTAACCGATGTTAACAATTATTTAACACAAAACATTTCGGGTTAAGCCAAATTCTGATTACGTTTGAATTTTTTGTTGATGTAGCTTCTCTTAATTTTTTTATAAGAAGCTATGTTACGAGTTGATAGTACAAAACCCTGCCAGATAATTTATGCCGTTGCAAGGCACGAGTACCTATCGTATGTGATTGAGCCACACATTGTTCAGCTGAACCCAAATGGTGAATTCTCGTTAACACACCAGCGTTTATTTTCAAATACAGCCAAAGAGTTTTTGCCTTATCTTGATGAAACCGACATCAAACTGGTGAAGATACTGGAAGAAATGGAGCAGGGGAACGTCATTAAAAAGTTCCATAAAAAACAAATAAGGCCTTTTGAATTTTTTACCAAAATTTTTAACGAACAGCTTTTTGATACCATAAGGCCCAAATTAGAAAAACGTCTTGGCGAGGCTTTAAACCTGCTGGTAAACAAGCAGGTTTATCTGATGAGTAAAGACGGTTACCCTGCCGGACGTAAACTGCAAATGGCCACGGAGGTTGCCACGGTATTGTTTCATTTCAGGCGTGATGAGGAGGAAATCAGGTATTTCCCGACCATTAAATACCAGGGCATGCGCATTGAGTTTATGTTTAAAAATGCCGGGATCATTTGCAACCACCCTGCGTGGATGCTGCTGGATGATACCCTTTATTATTTTGAAAAGGAGATTGAAGGTAAAAAGCTGGTCCCTTTTCTTAACAAACGTTACATCGCCATTCCCCGCTCGTCGGAGCAATCGTATTTTGAAAAATTTGTTGCGCCGCTGATCGAAAAGCACCATGTTTATGCCGAAGGTTTTACCATCAATACCGAAAAATATGATGCACACCCGGTTTTAAAACCCATTTATATAGAAGGGGGCACCTCGCAGCTGCAATTGTGTTTTAAATATGCAGGCTATTTGTTTTCATACGGCGACGAACGCCATATTTCGGTACGTATGGAACGCGACGGGGATAATTATACTTTTCACCGTATAAAACGGTCTGTTTTATGGGAGAAAAACAAATTTCATCAGCTGGAGGCCATGGGGTTAAAAACGGCTTCATCGTTATTCAAGAACCTGGAAGTTGACCTGCCCGATGAAGATGCCGACCATTCTTTCTCCATATTTGAGTGGATAAACCAGCATTTTGATGAATTGGCTGCCGAAGGGTTTGAAATTGAACAACCAGATCAGCACGGAAAAAAACGTTATGTATTCGGCAACAGCAAAATTGATCTGGAGGTTAAAGAGAATAACGATTGGTTCGATATCAATGCCATTGTTTACTTCGGGTCGTATAAGATTCCATTTATACAGCTGAAAAATCATATCCTTAATCATATAAAGGAATTTGTACTGCCTTCGGGCGAAATAGCGGTAATCCCCGAAAAATGGTTCTCGCAATACGGAAACCTGCTGCATTTTGCCGACGGCGGCAACAATCTTAAACTGAAGCGGCAGCACATAGGGCTGCTGAACGACCTGGCCGAAGGCGAAATGGCCAGCGTTACCATGAGCCGTAAACTGCAAAAGCTGACAGATTTTGAGGAACTGGAAGATATTGCGATGCCGCTGCATTTTTCAGGGCATTTAAGGCCCTACCAAAAGGCAGGTTATAACTGGTTTCATTTTTTAAAAGAATACCGTTTCGGCGGCTGTCTGGCGGACGACATGGGCTTGGGTAAGACGATACAAACCCTTGCCCTGCTGCAAAAGCACAAGGAAGATACCGAAGCAACGTGCGGCAGAAGTACCTCGCTTATTATTATGCCCACCTCATTGATCTATAACTGGCTCAACGAGGCTAAAAAGTTCGCGCCGAAGCTAAAGATGATGGTGCATACCGGCACACTGCGCTACAGAACGCCGGAGGTGTTTACCAATTACGATGTGGTGATTACCACTTACGGCATCAGCCGTATAGATATTGAGATGCTTTGCACCTACTTTTTTGATTATGTGATTTTAGATGAAAGCCAGAACATCAAAAACCCGTCGTCAAAATCATTCCAGGCGGTAAGGGAATTAAAATCGCGCTTTAAACTGATATTGAGCGGTACGCCGGTCGAAAATTCGGTAAACGACTTGTGGACACAAATGACCTTTATTAACCCGGGCCTGCTGGGGATACAGAATTATTTTCAGAATGAGTTTGTTGTCCCGATTGAAAAGAAACATGACGAAGAAAAGGCCCGTAAGTTGCAGGCGATGATAAAACCCTTCGTATTACGCCGCACCAAGGAACAGGTGGCGCCCGAGCTGCCGCCAAAAACCGAGAACCTGTTTTACTGCCAGATGAGCGAGGAGCAGTCGGCAGTTTATGAAAAAGTAAAATCAGAATATCGCAATGAATTGCTGAAGAGCCTGGATGACGGCACTTTTGCGCAAAAACAGATCCACGTTTTGCAGGGCCTGATAAAGCTGCGGCAGATTGCCAATCACCCCATTATGATCGACGATGATTATGAGGGCGATTCGGGTAAGTTTGAAAACGTGGTGCATACGCTCTCCAACGTATTGGAAGGCGGGCATAAAGTGCTGATATTTTCGCAATTTGTAAAACAGCTGAATATTTACAGGGAATATTTCGATAGTGAAAACATCCCTTACGTTTATCTGGATGGCAGCACCCAAAACCGCGGCGATGTGGTGAAACAGTTTCAGGAAGATGAAAAAACGAGGGTTTTCCTTATTTCGATAAAAGCCGGCGGCGTGGGCCTTAATTTAACCGAAGCCGACTACGTTTTCATCCTCGACCCCTGGTGGAACCCCGCCGTTGAGCAGCAGGCCATCGACCGCACGCACCGCATCGGTCAAACCAAAAACGTGTTCATCTATAAGTTTATCACCAAAGATTCTGTTGAAGAAAAGATCCTGGCCCTGCAGCAGCGCAAACTAAGCGTAGCCCGGGCGCTCATCACTACCGAGGAAAGCTTTATTAAGTCGCTGTCGGTGGAGGATATTAAGGAGATATTGGGGTAGGTATAATTTCGGATTTCGGAATTTCGATTTCGGAATTTTTTTGTCTGAATCAGAATTTACAGAATTGAAGAATTTTCAAGATGCTTGAAGCCGAAAAAATTAAAAATAAATTCTGCAAATTCTCTAATTCTGTAAATTCTGATTCAGACAATGGATTAACAGATTTGCGAAGTTTAATTCGGTGTTGTTTGTTTTCAATGGCCTCATTGAGGGCTTCGCCGTTTTAAAACTTCGCAAATCTTTTTCCCGGTGTTGCAAAATTTCAAACAAAAATATCCTAATATTGGTTGTTCAACCATTTATAAAAAGGAATTTAAAATCAAATCAAAATATAGTACAATGAAGAAGTTTTTACTAATAACCCTGCTTGTTTTTTGCAGCGCAGTGGCATTCAGTCAAAGTAAGGCGGTATGCTGCAGCAGCCCATCGGCCACGCAGCAGTTTGCTTTGCTGGCTTCCAATAAAGATTTCAGGATGGCGCATAAAAATCCTTTGAAAATGCATTTTCAAAGCAGCATCGGCAAAGCCATTACCTACAAAGCCGCCGATGGCAAAGAAGCCAGCGCCTACCTTTTTCCGGCCAAAAATAAAACCAACAATTATCTTTTAGTGGTACATGAGTGGTGGGGCCTTAACGATTTTGTAAAACAGGAGTCGGAAAAAATTTATAACGCATTGGGTAATGTAAACGTTATCGACCTCGACCTTTATGACGGCAAAGTTGCCACTAACCGCGACGATGCCGGTAAATACATGCAGTCGGTAAAAGAAGAACGGGCGATAGCCATCATCAAAGGCGCCATAGCTTATGCTGGCCCGAAGGCGCATATTGCCACCATCGGCTGGTGCTTTGGCGGCGGCTGGAGTTTGCAAACCAGTTTACTGGCCGGCAAGCAGGCCGAAGCCTGTGTAATGTATTATGGCATGCCCGAGCAGGACATCAGCAAACTGAAAACTTTGCATTGTGATGTATCAGGCAATTTTGCCAATAAGGACCAATGGATCAACCCCAAAGTGGTAGCCAAATTTGCTTCGGATATGAAAGTTGCCGGCAAAAAACTGTACCTGCACCAATACGATGCCGACCATGGCTTCGCCAACCCAAGCAACCCGGTTTATAACAGCGAAGCAACGAAAGATGCTTATGCTAACACCATTGAATTTTTAAAACGAAGGATGAAGTGAAGAATTTCGGATTTCGGATTTTCAATTTCGGAATTAACTGATTGGGAATAAAAGCAAATCCGAAATCAAATAATTCCACATTTAAAACAAATCCGAAATTGAAAATCCGAAATCCGAAATCATTCCCGTAACATTGCAAAAACATTCTGCTTTTGATCGCCCGGACTAAAAAATTACTCTCGTACCTGCTTAAACTTGCCATTTTAGGGCTTGCTTTTTGGTTTATTTACTACCGGATATTAAAAAACAGCAAAAATCTTCACGATTTTCATGTTCTGATTTCCCAAATTAACTATGACAGGGTGCTGATTATCATGTCGGTGGTTGTGCTTTTAATGGTAGTCAACTGGGTACTCGAAGCTTTTAAATGGTTGCATTTAACAAGGGTATTGGCGCCCATGTCGGTCTGGCAGGCTATCGAATCGGTGTTTTGCGGTTTAAACTGGGCGGTATTTACCCCTAACCGTATTGGCGAATACGGCGGACGGGTAATGTTTTTGCCGATAAGGAAGCGGATTCACGGCGTATTTGCCATGGCTGTAGGCTCATTCGGGCAAAATGTGATTACCAATGTATTGGGATCGGGCGCTTCTATCTGGTTTTTATATGCCTTTATCCCGCTTAATGCATGGCTCAAGCTCGGTATATCAGTAGTTTTGCTCGCATTTATGGGTTTGATGCTTGTTTTTTATTTCAATATAAAATGGCTGGTATCACTCCTTAACAGCATTAAATTTCTCAAAAAATTCCACCGGTTTTTTGATATCATGGGTAAATACAAAGCGGCTGAGCTTTTAAGTATTATGTGGTTTTGCATAGCACGGTTTTTTGTTTTTACTTTTCAGTATTATCTTGTAATACACTTACTTATACCACAAATACCTGTATTGCAAATAGTGCTGCTGATGTTTGTTTTTTTCTTTATACAATCGGCCATACCATCGTTGGATATACTTGATATTGGCGTACGCGGCCTTACCGCCGGCGTTCTTTTTAAATATGTTACCGATCAATCCCTTGCAGTTGGTGTAGCTGTTTCACTTATTTATATCATTAACCTGATAATTCCTGCTATTTTAGGCTCCGTATTCGTATTTAAACTAAAATTCTTTGATCGCACTGCTTAGTATATTATCGTTACTGCTTACAGGCTTGTTCCTGTTGGTAAATATCTACATTATAAAAGGATGGAGCGCTTTAAAACACCCTCAAATTAAGCCGGATGGCTTTACAACCAAAGTGACCGTATTGATTGCCGCCCGCAACGAAGAAGAAAAGATCCATTTAACCATAGAAGATATTTTAGCGCAGGATTATCCGAAACATTTAACCGAAATTATAATCGTTGACGACCATTCAACCGACCGCACCTCCGCTATCATTGGCAGCTATGCTGACCGGGGCGTACAACTGTTGCAGCTGAATGAAGATAAACCCTTAAATTCATACAAGAAAAAAGCCATTGCAGAGGCCATAAAATTATCGTGCGGCGACCTGATGGTAGCAACTGACGCCGATTGCCGCATGGGAAAAAAATGGCTGGCCACCGTGGTTGGCTTTTTTGAAACGGAAAACCCGGTGATGATTTCATCGCCGGTGAGCTATTTTGAGGAAAAATCTTTATTTGAGCGGATGCAGAGTTTAGAGTTTTACTCGCTTATTGCTACCGGCGGTGCGTTTATTGGCAACAACCGGGCTTCCACCTGTAACGGCGCCAACCTGGCTTACCGTAAAGATGTGTTTTATGAAGTTGGCGGATTTAAAGGTATTGACGACCTGGCTTCGGGCGATGATGAACTGCTGCTGCACAAAGTTGCCGAACGTTTCCCCGGGAAGATAGGTTTTTTAAAATTGTACGATGCCATTGTATTTACCCATGGCAAAACCGATTTGAAAGCATTTTTACAGCAACGCCGTCGCTGGGCCTCAAAATCAGTAAAATATAAAGACAAAAAAGTAGTCGCCCTGGTGGTGGGTTTATGGCTTTTTAACGTTTCGCTATTATTTAACTTTATCGCGGGATTTTTTAATGTCTTTTTTTTTAAGCTTTTCGCCATGCAGTTTTTGCTGATATTTGTACTGGAGCTGATTCTGTTATTCCCGGTTACCACGTTTTTTAAACGCCGTAAATTACTTTGGCTCCTTGCAATTTCCATCCCTTTATATGTAATTTATTTTGTGTATATCGGCATGATAGGCAATAAAGGCAAGTACCACTGGAAAGGATGGATGGTTAGATAGTCTTTGGTCATTTGCTTCGCGTCATTGGTCATTGGTCTGCTTCTTAATACTAACGACCGGATGCCCCCCAAAGCCCAATAACTAAGCCCCCTCTAAACTGCGCAGCACTCATGAGTGCCGTTAAAAATTAAATTATATTGCGAATAATCTCCTCCGCCAATAGGCGGAGAGACTTGAAAAAATGACTAATGACTAATCAATGTCGTTTACTTAAGGGAAATGAATAATTAGTTCTTCCTATAAACGCTCTACGCCTCACCCTGCCCTCTCCAAA
>JBIOHE010000244.1:0-6721 GCA_044448725.1 Sphingobacteriales bacterium
CTATTTTTTTATTCTGTGAATTCTAAAATTCTGTAAACGGCGCAGCCTTCTTGAACGCCATTGAAAACAAACAATAGGTGAAAAATTCTGATTCAGACAAAAAGCAAGGACACTTTACGGGATGTCCGCCCCCATCCGCATCACCCTATACTCAAAACCGGACGGACGGCTGGAGAAATTGTCTGAATCATAATGTTTAGGGTTTTAAAATAGCCAGGATTTAAAAATTGTATCAACCATCCCCTTTCCCCCCTTCCCCTTCCTCAAAAAATAAATATCCCCATCAATGCAACGCGGCGGCATAAAGGCAGGTCTGTTATAATAAACCAGATTTAAGATTATGAAAACTTATTTAACCTTATTTATTGTTGCCTGCCAAAGTGTTGTTGCATTGGCCCAGGACAACGGAGGCAAAACGCCCTATCTTACTAAATCCTTAGCCAATGATGCTATCAGCAGTGTGGTTGTATCCACTTCGGCAGGTGGTATTACGGTAAGCGGCCAAAGCGGGCAGGAGGCTCGGGTAGAAGTGTATATCAAGGGCAACAATGGCAAGGAGCTGACAAAAGAAGAAATTCAAAAGCTCCTGACTGATGATTACGACATGAGCATTGCCGTTAACGGGCACGAATTGACTGCCACTGTAAAAGGCAAACACAACTTCTCCAACTGGCGCCAGCAGATGAGCATATCCTTTAAAATATATGTGCCTCAGCAGGTTTCAACCAATTTGAAAACCAGCGGAGGAGGGATCAGTCTTGATAATTTAAAAGGGAATGAAAGCTTCACCACCAGCGGCGGCGGCTTAAATGTTGATAAACTAAGCGGAGTGATCCATGGCAGAACCAGTGGCGGCGGGATAAATGTGACCAACTCAAACGATGATATCGACCTGGTAACCAGCGGCGGCGGTATTATCGCTAAGAATTGTGAGGGCCATATTCAGCTAAGAACTTCGGGCGGCGGATTGATCCTCGAAAATTTAAAAGGAACCATTAATGCCCATACCAGCGGCGGTGGCATAGAAGGCAGTCATGTTGAAGGGGAATTAATTACAAGTACTTCGGGCGGCGGTATCGACCTGAAGGAAATGAATTGCAGTTTAGAGGCCTCAACCAGCGCCGGTAGTTTAAACGCGCAAATGACAGGCGTAGGCAAATACCTCCGGCTGAGTACAAGCGCAGGAAATATTGAGCTTGACCTGCCTTCGAACAAGGGCTTCGATCTAAATTTAAAGGCCGAAAGCATCGACGACAAGATCGCTGATGGCTTTAAAGGTGAATGGACCAAAAGGCATGTGGATGGCAGCGTAAACGGCGGCGGTATCCCCGTTAATGCACAGGCATCAAGCGGCAATATCCACGTGCGGTTTAATTAAAAATAATAGAATCAAGAGACAAGAATCAAGATCTGAAGCGGCTTCCGGTGAATTTATCCGGGAGCCGTTTTTGGTTGTTATACTTCCCACCCCATAATCTCCATCATCCGCACAAACTCGTCCTGAAAAGGAGCTTTAATTTGTACCGGTATTTGGGTAAGTGGATGATTAAAGGCTATTTGCGAAGCATGGAGCAGCATGGTATCCAGTTCCCAGCGTTCTTTAAACAATTTGTTTTGCTTGTTGCAGCCATGGGTTCTGTCGCCGATAATAGGGTGAAATATATGGCTGAAATGTTTACGCAGCTGGTGCATCCGCCCGCTTTGCGGGTTGGCCTCCACCAGCGAATAACGCGAAGTGGTGTGGCTACCCAGCGGCACATTCAGTTCGGCACGTGCCAATGTTTTGTATCGGGTAAAAGCTTCCTGCAAGGTGCCGTTCTCCTTGCGCAGCGGATAATCTATTTCCCCTAAATCGTCGGTATGGCCGCGAACAATGGCCAGGTATTTTTTATCAATTAGGTTATCCGAAAACTGCTGTTGCATTAATTTCTCCACCTCTTTGCTCAAGGCAAACAAAAGTACGCCGCCGGTTTTGCGGTCGAGCCGGTGTGCGGGGAACACATGCTGGTTAAGCTGGTCGCGTAATAACTGAAGCGCAAATTCCTTTGCATCACAAGCTATTGGCGACCGGTGTACCAGTAAACCATGGGGTTTATTGATTGCCACCAGGTATTCATCCCTGAAAATAATATCGAGTTGCGACATATCGGGGGTGAAGGTAAGGGCTTGGTTTTAATTTTACGCTACACCATGGTCTTTTGATTTGCCTGAGAAAAGCTATATTTGTGTAAATGAAGCTTTCAGCTCAGCATATAAAAACAATCAGGGATTTTTTTTCCGGTCTTCCGGTAAAGAAAGCCTACCTGTTTGGTTCATATTCGCGAAACGATGCTGATGAAAATAGTGATGTGGATATTCTTGTAGAACTTGACCATACCACACCTATCGGAATGAAATTTTTCACTTATGGGGATGAACTTCAAAATCTCCTTAAAAAGAAAGTGGATATAGTTAGTTACGAGGGCCTTTCTAAGTATGTTAAACCCTTTATTGACAACGATAAGGTGTTGATTTATGAAAGGTAAGCTTGTAAAATGGGTGTAATTCAATTTGTTGTTACAAACCTGTTTGGCTTACCGAACCTGCGGAATTTGGCTGAAGCCTTAATTGATACCTCTTTATCCGTCGGTTAAAACCGACGGCAATGAATATAACGTTGCGTGCAATTCATTGCCGTCCCTTTCAAGGGACGGGGTAAGATAAGTAAAGAGCCAGGGGCTTTAGCCAAAATTGGCAGATTAGCGGCAATATGATTTGCACACCGTAAGTCCAACAGCCGTTTAGCTTGTTATATTTGCGGATGTTAATTTCCGAATCCGCCCTTCGCGCATTTACACAAAATATTTTCCTTGCTATGGGCTGCAGCGACGAGCACGCTGCTTTAGCTGCTGATGTTTTAATTCTATCCGATCTTCGCGGTATCGATTCCCACGGCGTAGCCCGCCTGATTGGTTATGTGCGTTTATGGGAAAACAAACGCATCAATACCAACCCCAATATTACGATAGTTCACGAAACGCCAACTACCGCTACGGTTGACGGTGATGCAGGCTTAGGACTGGTGGTTGCCCCTTTCGCTATGCGATTAGCCATTCAAAAAGCAGAATTATACGGCTCGGGCTGGGTATCGGTACGCAACTCTAACCATTTTGGGATTGCCGGCTATCATACCTTAATGGCAGTTGAAAAAGACATGATTGGCTTTGCCATGACCAATGCCAGTCCGCTGGTGGCGCCTACTTTTTCAAACGAACGGCTTTTGGGTACCAACCCAATGTGCTATGCTTTCCCGGCAGGTAAGTATCCCCCGTTGGTGGTGGACATGGCTACATCCGCCGCAGCGAATGGTAAACTTGAAATAGCGCAACGATTGGGCAAACAAGTACCCGAAGGCTGGATCCAGGATAAAGATGGTGATTTTACTACTGATCCGCATGCTCTAAAAAAGGGCGGTTCATTGCTTCCCCTGGGCGGCGACAGGGACCATGGCAGTCATAAAGGGTTTGGATTAAGCGCTACGGTTGATATTCTTTCGGCTGTATTGTCGGGCGCAAACTACGGGCCATGGGTACCGCCCTTTGTTTCATTTTTAGATCCGCCGGCTGATCCTGTAGGGAAAGGGATAGGGCATTTTGTTGGCGCTATGCGGGTGGATGGTTTCCGCCCGGTGGATGAATTTAAAGCACATTTAGATAACTGGATAACAAGGTTTAAGTCGGCGTCAACTGTTGACCCTGCTCAAAAAGTTATTATCCCCGGCGAGCCGGAAATGGAAGCTATGGCTGAAAGGAAAGAGACAGGGATTCCGCTTATTCACGCGGTGGTAAATGATTTGAATGGGTTGGCGGAAAGGTTTGGGATTAGCCCCCTGTAAAAACTGGTTTTTGCAAAGTTCTTTTGTCTGAACCATGATTTATAGGATTAGACAACAAATTGCAGATTTAATTTATCCCCTTAAAAAACCTGGCCCATCGTATTTTGTGCAGCAGCGGGGCATCGCTATCCCAGCTCATCCAAATGAATAGCGCTTTGCCGCCAATGTGGTCTTCGGGTACAAAGCCCCAGTAGCGGGAATCTTCCGAGTCGTGGCGGTTATCGCCCATTAACCAGTAGTAGTTCATTTTAAAGGTATAACTGTCTGTCTTTTTGCCGTTGATAAAAATATTTTTACCCTCAACGCGGATCTTATTGTTCTCATACACCCCGATGGCGCGTTCATAAAGCGGGAAGGTCATGCTGTCTAATTTTACGGTCCACCCCTTTTTAGGGATAATGATCGGCCCGAAATTGTCAACATTCCATTTATAATCTGGTATAGCTTTGGTTAGCATAACGCGCATTGGAAATAAATGCGGAAAAACGGGGTTTGATATATCCGACGCCCCTTTGGGGGATATTGCGGGCGTAATTGATTTAATATTAGCATAGCTTTTTAATTTCGATGCCGATGCCTTCGTCATTGTTGGATTGGGATTGCCTTCATAATAAGAGATACTCAAATCATTTAAAAGCTGTGGGTTAACATCATTCCGAACGGTAAGGTATCTGTAATCTATTTGTTCCCCGCCGGGGTTTGGCGCCATTTTGCCATTTATATAAACCTGTGCGTCAACAAGACTCAGTGTATCCCCGGCAATACCTTCGCACCGTTTGATATAATTTTCGCGTTTATCTATGGGGCGGTTATTTATGGTATCCTGCGGGTAATTAAACACCAGCACATCGCCGCGCTTTACTTCGCCGAAACCGGGCAATCTAAAATAAGGCAGTTCAAAACCATCCCAGTACGACCTGACAAAAAACTTTGGTATTGTATTATGAGTAAAAGGAATGCTGAAAGGGGTCATCGGCAGGCGCGCGCCATAGTTAACTTTGCTTACAAATATATTGTCGCCTACTAAAAGCGTCCTTTCCATTGATGGGGTTGGGATCACGTAAGCTTCAATAAAAAAAGTGCGGATAAACAGGGCTGTTACCACAGCGAATAGTACAGCCTGCGACCACTCAACAGCGGATGACTGCTTTGTGCTTTTTGGATGGGCCTGCTTAAATTCCGCAGATGCCGAAGGGCCGAGGTATTGCGTTTTGTTTTCAAAACCCCATTTAGGCAGATAGATAAATCCTAAAAGGATGACAGCTGCACGGTCCCTTATGGTAAATTTTCCATAACATTTTATAAAGTCTATAAGAATACCGGCGCTGATAATAACGCTTGCCAAAGGAACAAAAAGCCAGATGAGCCACCACGCCGGCCTCCCGCTTAATTTGAGCATTACATAACTTGAATAAATTGGGATGATCGCTTCCCAGCCATGCCTGCCTGCTTTTTGAAATAATTTCCAATAGCCCGCCAGTGACAATATGATAATTGGCGAAGCAATTATAATTATACCGATGTAGCTGCCGGTTTCCAATTGGTTTTGGGTTGGATAGAATTGGTTACGGGTTGATTAAGTTGCATTAGGTTGATTAGGTTTTGAAATTAATTGTTTTACCAACTCCTTAACCCAATCAACCCCTCACATAATCAACCAATTTAATGTATTCCCCTGAACAGCCTGCTCCACCTGATCTTGCCGAAGAATGAAGCTTTATCATCCCAGCTCATCCAGATAAACAGGGCTTTACCTACAATATGGTCTTCGGGTACAAAGCCCCAGTAGCGCGAATCTTCCGAATCATGGCGGTTATCACCCATCATCCAGTAGTAATTCATTTTAAACGTATAGCTGTCTGTTTTTTTGCCGTTGATCAGAATATCATTGCCACTAACCTGTACCTTATTATTTTCATACACCTCAATGGCGCGTTCATAAAGCGGGAAAGTCATGCTGTCTAATTTTACGGTCCACCCTTTTTTAGGAACGATGATCGGCCCGAAATTATCAACATTCCATTTATAGTCAGGTATTTTGCCATTCAGCAACACATGCATGGCAAATGCATGCGGGAAAACGGGATATGAGGAGTCTGAAATGCCTTTTGCTGAAATATGTGGAGCTATTGATTTAATATTGGAGTATCCTTTTAAGGTATTGGCAGCTTCCGGCGTCATCGTCGGATTGGGGTTGCCTTCATAAAAAGAAACATGTAGGTCGTCAAAAATTTGCGGGTTAACGTCCATACCCGTTGTACTGATGGTGTAATCTATTTGTTCGCCCGGCGGATTTGGCATTGCTTTGCCGTTCACAAAAACCTGGGCGTTAACCACGCTTAATGTATCGCCGGGCGTGCCCTGGCAGCGTTTTATATAGTTTTCCCGTTTATCAACCGGGCGGTTGTTTATGGTATCCTGCGGGTAATTAAATACCACTACATCGCCTTTTTTTACGTCGCTGAAACCCGGTATGCGATGATACGAAAGTTCCCAGCCGTCCCAATAGGCTTTGGTGCCGATGATGGGCATTGTATGATGTGCAAAAGGGAAGGCGATAGGCGTCATAGGTGTACGGGGGCCATAATTTACCTTGCTCACAAACAGAAAATCGCCTACAAGCAGCGATCTTTCCATAGATGGCGTAGGTATCACGTATGCCTCAATAAAAAAAGTGCGGATAAGGGTTGCTGCAATTACGGCGAAAACAATAGCATCAACCCACTCACGGGTTGCGCTTTTCTTTTTTTTGTTTGGATTATTTTTTTTCTTCCAGAATTTCCAGTTCATATTTACAATATTGAGAATAAATTTTTTCTAAATGCTAAAATCAAACATGTCCTGCAC
>JBIOHE010000245.1:0-6663 GCA_044448725.1 Sphingobacteriales bacterium
GCAAGGGATGGAGAGCTGCAGCGACCATTAACTGATCCTGACGGCATTGCTTATATAAATTCTAAGACAGAAGTTGGAGGTGCTGACCATGTGTTTGATTATGCTACCGAAAACCTAAATAATACAGGAAGTGCATTGATAATCGTTGGATACTTAGCCGCACCAATAACAGATGGGGCGTCATTAGGGCTAGTCGGAATAGGCGAGGGATTTAATTTAGCTGGTACAACGGTTTCAATAACCCACGATCTTACTAATGGAAAAGTAGGAAGTGCGGCAGCAACAGCAGCATTACAAGTAGGATTTGGTGCACTTGGAAGTGCAGTTAAAGATTCGAAAGGAATAGAAACTGCTGTAGGAAAAACAATTTTGCGTGGAACTGTTGCAGCCGGAGGTATGGTAGCTGATAAGTTAAAAGCGAAATTTGCTACGGATCATGCACAACCAAAAGTTAATAAAAATGCTCCAAAATTTAAGGATAATCCTAAGCAAGATAAAGCAGTTCAAGACTGGTTTAAAAAGGCCGATGAAAAGAAAAAAACTAACTAAGATTTATGAGTGCATTATATATAGTAGGCGGAATAGTTTCATTAATTTTTGGAATATGGCTATGCGTTAAGGAAGTGAAAGTTTTTATAATGGGCAAGCAAGATAAATTAGGTGCCGATATTAAAATATTAAGTGGCGGCATTGGTTTCATTATGATAGGACTCTATTTGATTTTTAAATACTTATAGAACAATCATACCCCGCCCGGCTAAGCGTGCTGCTTGGCGGGGATAAGGACAAGCTTATTTGAAAGACGAAAGCCCGGCGGCGACGGCATAATGAAACAAATGAAAAAAGAAGGTTTACACAGGGTTTACACTTTTTAGATTTATTAGATGTTATCTAATTGATAATCAAATGCTTAATAAAACGATGGGTTTACACTAAAAAGCTATTGCCTTTTGCTAAAAAATTAACGAAGCAGGGCCAAAGAGCCCGGACTTTGTTACTTATTCCCCTGCCTGCGCCGTATCCCCTCATTACGGTGGTGGTCACCCCAAATCCACTTTTGCAAATCCCGCCAAAATTTGCTATATTTGAATTAATCCTCCGGTATTAAAACCTGCCCGCAAAAAATCACGCATATTATTTTGTATCCAGTTTTTCGGTCGCTTTACTGCCTTTCTCTGACATTTTAATTGTATTTATTTGATATACAATGCTTTAAATAAATTACAACCCCCGAAATTACGGGGGGCTAAACGCATTTAGCTCCTCAAACTGCGAAAATTACGAGGAGCAAAACGCATTTAGCTCCTCGAATGGTAAAAATTACGAGGAGCAAAACGCGTTTAGGTCCTCAAATCGCAAAAATTACGAGGAGCTAAACACATTTAGCTCCTCGTAATTTGAGAATTTCGGGGATAAAAACCAGATTTATCCCATCCGGCATCAATAGGGGGAGGGGTTCAAAAACGCATTCGGGATAAAGAAAAAACGATCAACCTTTGGCCTTATGCCAAATTTTCAATAAAAATGGATAATATTGTAACCTGATACGGTATTGTACAATATTATCTATGAAAACAGCTTTAATAACAGGGATAACCGGGCAGGATGGGGCATATTTAGCAGAATTTTTGCTAAAAAAAGGCTATGAGGTACATGGGATAAAAAGAAGGTCGTCGCTGTTTAACACCGAACGTATTGACCACCTTTACCACGACCCGCACGAGCCGGATGTAAAATTTAAACTGCATTACGGCGACCTTACTGATTCAACCAACCTGATCAGGCTGGTACAGGAGATTCAGCCTGACGAGATTTATAATTTAGGCGCCCAGAGCCATGTAAAAGTGAGTTTCGATACCCCGGAATATACCGCCAATGCCGATGGTATTGGTACCCTGCGCATACTTGAGGCCGTAAGGCTGTTAAAGCTCGAACAAAAAACACGTATTTACCAGGCGGCCACTTCCGAGCTGTATGGTTTGGTGCAGGCGGTGCCCCAAAACGAAACTACGCCGTTTTACCCGCGGTCGCCTTATGCGGTAGCAAAATTGTACGGCTACTGGATCATCGTAAACTACCGCGAAGCTTATAATATGTTTGCCTGCAATGGCATATTGTTTAACCATGAAAGTCCGGTAAGGGGCGAAACTTTTGTAACGCGTAAAATTACCCGGGCCGCCTCAAAAATTGCCATGGGGCTACAGGATTGCCTCTATGTAGGTAATCTTTCGGCCCAGCGGGACTGGGGGCATGCCAAGGATTATATCGAAGCCATGTGGCTGATGCTGCAGCAGGATAAACCCGAAGACTTTGTTATAGCCACCGGGGTTACCACCACGGTGCGCGAGTTTATCAGGATGGCATTCGGGGAGCTGGGGATTGAAATTGAGTTTAGCGGCAGGGATGAAAACGAGCGCGGGGTGATCATCGATATCAACGACCAAAAAGCAGAGGAGTTAGGTTTAAACCGCGATTTCTTAAAATTCGGGCAAACGGTTGTAAAGGTAGATCCAAAATATTTCAGGCCCACCGAAGTGGACCTGTTAATAGGCGACGCCAGTAAAGCGAAAGAAAAATTAGGATGGTCGCCTAAGTACGATCTGCAGGCACTGGTGAGTGATATGGTGCAATCGGACCTGCATTTGGTGAAAAAGGACGATTATTTAAAAAAGGGCGGATTTAAAACGTTAAATTATTTTGAGTAAACAATTATCAAATTATTCTGTTCACTTTTGTATATGAAGAAAATATTTAGCACCATACTATTATTATTTTCTATAATAGGCCTCGCCCGGTCACAGTCTGTTTATCAGCCTTATTCGTACCAGTTTTATCAAAAGCTGGATGATAGTTTATATTCGGTCCACACCCGTTTGCATACCTCGCTAAAACCTTTCTTTGCCGATGATTCCTTATTAAAACATCATTACGATTCATTAATGAATTTTGGCGCCGACGGGAAATCGCATAGCTGGGGTTACCGGAAACTGTTTAATGAGCACCTGATAGATGTAAAAGGTCAGGCATCAACTTTTTTACGCAGATCTTTTACCTGATTTTACCATCGGTAATGATTTTTCCGCGCGTAAGGGCACTAACTTAATTTCGCTTGGCTTTCAGCTTGGCGGTACGGTTGGCAGCAAGTTTTATTATAACATCAGCGGCTACGATAACCAGGCAGCTTTCCCCGGTTATATAAATACGTATATCAATCAGTCTGCGTTCATCTCTTCCTGGGCCGGGCAACAAACTGCTGCCAATAAGCAAAATTTAACAACTTTAGCGCCAAACTACAATAATATCAGCCAGGTGGGTATTGTTCCGGGGCAGGCTTACGACAGAACTTTGGGGCAAAATACAGCACAGTGGTCGTACATAACCGCCGTTGTATCCTTTACACCTGTAAAATTTTTAAATATTGAAGCAGGCCGCGATAAAACCTTTATTGGGGATGGTTACCGTTCAATGCTGTTGTCCGACTTTGCTTCGCCTTATCCCTTTCTTAAATTAACCGGCACTTTGGGGAACGTGAAGTATATGGTAATGTGGACTGATATGAACGACCCGGCCACAACTTCGCAATACGGTGTTAACCGGAACAAATTTGGTATTTTCCACTATTTGGACTGGAATGTAAGCAACCGTATCTCACTCGGTTTTTTTGAGAATATTATGGGGTACTTTACCGACGATAACGGGCAAAAACGTCCTTTTGATCTCAATTATATAAACCCGGTCATTGTTATGGTGCCGATCAATAACTCCAGCAATAATTCGGACAAGTCATTGCTTGGTTTTACCGGTAAATACAAGATCAGCAATGGCCTAACAGCGTACGGTCAGTTTGCCCTTAACGAATTTCATTCGTCCGACTTTTTTTCCAGCGATGGGGCATCGGTCAATAAATATGGCTGGCAACTTGGTTTAAGGGGACCCAATTTGTTTGGGGTTAAAAACCTGAATTTCCTTGTGGAAACCAATAATGCAAAACCTTATACGTATTCCGCAAGGTCGGCTATTGAGAATTATTCAGATAACGGCGAGCCGCTTGCGCATCCCTGGGGGGCCAATTTCAGGGAATTGGTTGGCTTATTAAATTACTCATATAAACGTTTTGATTTTAGCGGTGAGGCTGATTTCGGAAAATATGGTTTGGATGATATCAACGGACTGAACTACGGGATGAATATTTTCCAGGTTTATACTTACCCGGCGGCTTCCTACCCCAACGGAGGGACAACTTATGGTAATTACACAGGGCAGGGACTAACTACAAACTTGGTTTACCTTGAAGGAAAAATTGCTTTTGTACTTAACCCCAAATATAACCTTAGGATTGAGCTTGGCGGGATTTACCGAGCCGAAACCAATAGCCAGTCAAATATCAAAACTACCCTGATCACCTTCGGGCTGCGGAGCTCTTTCCGCAATCTATATACCGACCTTGCGAGATAGGGAGTGGGTGAAGGGTGAAAGGTGAAAGGTGAGTCAGCTCCTTCACGAAGGTACCGCGCCTAAAATAATTGCCGGCTGCTCACTGCAAAGTGCCAACTGCCCACTGAAAACTTACGAAGCAATAATATGTTTCGCCTGTGGTATGCCTAAAAGCTTAACTTGTGCGGCAATATGGTCAGCATCGTAACCGCATTCGCCCCATAGCTCATGTTGTTCGCCGTGTTCAATTATTTTATCAGGGATGCCTAAGCGCACCACCCGGGCATCGTAATTATTATCGGCCATAAATTCAAGTACCGCACTGCCCATACCACCTTCTAAACATCCATCCTCAACAGTAATAACCTTGCCGAAGGTTTTAAATACTTCGTGCAGTAAATCTTCGTCCAGCGGTTTTACAAAACGTAAATCGTAATGTGCAGGGAAATAGCCTTCGGAATTTAACCCGTCCATCGTTTTCACAACTTCGTTGCCTATATGGCCAATGGTTAAAATGGCAACGTCGTCGCCATCACATATTTTACGGCCTTTGCCAACTTTTATAGCCTTTAAGGGCTTTTGCCAGTCAACCATAACACCGTTGCCGCGGGGGTACCTGATCACAAAGGGACCCATATCATCCTGCTGGGCTGTAAACATCAGGTTACGCAATTCCTCCTCGTTCATTGGCGCCGACACCGTCATATTAGGGATGCAGCGCATATAAGCGAGGTCGTATGCGCCGTGGTGTGTCGGGCCGTCGGCCCCTGCAATACCGGCCCTGTCGAGGCAAAAAACCACATTCAGATTTTGAATCGCCACATCATGTATCACCTGGTCATAAGCCCTTTGCATAAAGCTGCTATAGATATTGCAAAAGGGGATCAGTCCCTGCGTGGCCAACCCTGCCGAAAATGTTACCGCATGCTGTTCGGCAATCCCCACGTCAAAGGCACGGTTTGGCATAGCCTTCATCATCAGGTTGAGTGAACATCCGGATGGCATAGCGGGTGTAATACCCATTATTTTAGGGTTTTGATCGGCCAGCTCAATAATGGTATGCCCGAAAACATCCTGGTATTTTGGCGGCTGGGGTTTGTCAAGCTTTGATTTTTTTATTTCGCCGGTTATTTTATCAAATAAGCCGGGGGCGTGCCATTTGGTCTGGTCCTTTTCTGCCAAAGCATAACCTTTCCCTTTTACGGTGATGCAATGCAGTAATTTGGGGCCGGGGATATCCCGCAGGTCGCGTAATACTTTTACAAGGTGTTCTACATCGTGCCCGTCAATAGGCCCGAAATATCTGAATTTAAGCGCCTCAAAAAAGTTGCTTTTTTTAAGTAAGGTGCCTTTTATGCTTTTTTCGAGCTTTTGGGCTATTTTATATGCATCCGGCCCTATGGCTGATATTTTTGAAAGGATGTTTGCAATATCATCCCTGAACCGGTTGTAGGGTTTTGATGTAGTAATATCAGTTAAATATTCTTTCAACGCGCCTACATTCGGGTCGATAGACATGTTGTTGTCATTCAGGATCACCAGGATATTTGAATTTTCTATCCCGGCATGGTTCAGCGCTTCAAAAGCCAGGCCGGCTGTCATGGCCCCATCGCCAATTACCGCCACGTGCTGCCGGTCGGTTTCACCTTTATATTGCGAAGCTACGGCCATACCGAGGGCTGCTGAAATGGAGGTGGAAGAGTGCCCGACGCCAAACGCATCATATTCGCTTTCGGACCGCTTTGGGAAGCCGCTTATGCCGCCATGTATCCGGTTGGTATGGAAAACATCGCGGCGACCGCTCAGTATTTTATGGCCGTAAGCCTGATGGCCAACGTCCCAAACCAACTGATCGTAAGGGGTGTTTAATACATAGTGTAAGGCAACGGTTAGTTCAACTACACCCAGGCTGGCGGCAAAATGCCCGCCATTAACCGATACTACGTCAATTATATACTGTCGCAGCTCCTGGCAAACCTGTTTTAGTTCTTCAGCTTTAAGTTGCTTTAAATCAGATGGATAATTTATTTTTTCTAATAAATTTCCTGCCGGTACCTGCATTGACATAAATGAATTATTTGACCCACAAATTACGGTATTTTATTGTGAAAAATACAGACGATATTTTGAATAATTCATTTCAGATACAAACCGTTAATGCAACAATATTCATTTATGAGGCATGAGGGAAACATAACATTTTAGTTATCTTTGTGAAGGGCACAGAAA
>JBIOHE010000246.1:0-6656 GCA_044448725.1 Sphingobacteriales bacterium
ATTTTTATCTAATCTCTAATTAACTAAACTCTAATCACTCCAACATGTTTTTCCCCGAAGATTTTTTACATTATGTCTGGAAGTTCAGGCTGTTTGACCGTGTTAACCTGCAAACTACCAACGGTGAAGAACTGGAAATCCTCTCGGCCGGGCAGCACAATTCAGACTCAGGACCTGATTTTAGTAACGCAAGGATAAGGATAGGCGATACCGTTTGGGCCGGTAATGTGGAGGTGCATCTGTCCTCATCGGATTGGCAGAAACATGGACATACTACCGATAATGCCTATAATAACGTGATATTGCATGTGGTTTACCGGGACGATGAACCTTTAATTTTAGCAAACGGCAGGCATGTGCCAACACTTGAACTGCAAAACCGCATCCCCGACGACTTATATAACCGTTATCATAACCTTATTTTCGGCAACCAAACCATTATTCCATGTGAGGCAAGCATTGGTTCGGTTGATAGCCTTACCCTGCATAACTGGCTGACAAGGGTATTGGTTGAACGTTTAGAGAAACGCACTGCATCCGTAATTTCAGCTTTAAACAAAAACCGCGGCGACTGGGAAGAAACCTTTTACCAGTTTTTAGCTGCAAATTTTGGCTTTAAGACCAATGCGCTGCCGTTTGAACTACTGGCGAAATCCTTACCGCAGGTTATCCTCGCAAAGCACAAAAATAATCCCATGCAAATTGAGGCCCTGATTTTTGGACAGGCCGGGTTTTTGAAAGATGATGTGGTTGATGAATATCCGCGGAAGCTAAAAAAGGAATACGAATTCCTGCAGAAAAAGTATCAGCTCATGCCCATCGAAAATCATTTGTGGAAATTTATGCGTTTACGGCCTCAAAATTTTCCAACCATCAGGCTGGCACAGTTCGCTGCACTTGTAGTAAATTCTAACCACTTGTTTTCAAAACTATTGGAAATAAAAGACGTTAAAGGCTTAAGGGATTTGTTTACAGCGGTAAAAGTTAATCCCTATTGGGAAAAACACTATCGTTTTGATACCGTTTCGGCGCCATCATCAAAAAACCTGGGAGCAGCATCCGTTGATGTATTGTTGCTGAATACTTTGGCATTATTTTTATTCAGTTACGGTAAGCATAACCAGCAGCAGCATTTTATTAACAGGAGTTTACAGTTGCTGGAATTTTTACCAAGCGAAAACAATAAAATTGTTGAGGATTTTGCTAACTTAGAGGTGAAAATAAAAACTGCTTTTGAATCGCAGGCTTTGCTTGAGTTGAAAAATAGCTATTGTAATTATAAGAAATGTCTGCATTGCGGCGTTGGTAACAAAATATTAAAATTGACGTGATATGTTGCAAAGGATAATTACTTTTTTTGAAAGATACTCATTTGGGGTATGTACCTACCTGGGCGAAAAATTTAATGTTTCGATAGCCAAAATCAGGTTGTTTTTTATATACTCCTCCTTTCTGGCGGTTGGTTTCCCGCTTATATTTTACATTTTCGCAGGCATTGTGCTTGATATACGGAATTATGTAAAACGGGTACATACCAGGGTGACTGATCTTTAGCCCCACCTAAGTCCTCTCCGCCAGTTGGCGGAAGGACTTAAAAAAATGAACGCGAGCGCAGTTAAAGTCTCCCCAACCGGGGGAGATTTAGAGGGGGCCCGGGTACAAATGTATCACCTGCCCACCGCCTGCAGCAAGCAGTATAGTTATTGCGGTTTCCCTTGTGATATGCTTCACTTCCTTTACTAAATGATTGAGATTTGGATCAGTCGCCGGGGCGTCGCTCCATATTT
Organism: Sphingobacteriales bacterium; assembly: GCA_044448725.1. Classification (GTDB taxonomy): domain Bacteria; phylum Bacteroidota; class Bacteroidia; order Sphingobacteriales; family Sphingobacteriaceae; genus Mucilaginibacter. The sequence goes on from JBIOHE010000246.1 coordinate 1,788, forward strand.
CGGCGGTGTAATTACCCGCCGGTAAAAAATCAAAGGTTTTTGTTATAGTTCGCGAATCATGATTGGTTATGGCTCCGATATACCAGTCATTTCCTTTGCGCCTGCCTATAGCCAGCCATTCGCCGGGTTTGGCGTCAATCACTTTGGTTTCGTCCCAGGTGGTGGGTACCTGCTGTATAAATTCAAATCCGGGTTGACCAATATAGGCCGTTGGGTCGTCGCAAACCATGCCCAGGGCATTTTCGAGTACCACATACATTGCCAGCATGTGGCAGCGCGTGCCCATCACAAACGGCCTGGTATAATGTATCTTAAACCGTTCAGGCGAAGCCGCTCTGAAGCCGCCAAGGTGATAATCAGTAGATCCTGCCAGTAACCTTGTAAAAGCAACGTTGACATCGGCGTCAGGGGTAACCCAGTCGCTCCATTTGTCATTTTCATAATTCAGTGTGCCTTCGCGGGTAAATTCATTTGGCCAGGTACGGCTCTCGCCCGTAGGCTTATAGGCGCCGTGAAATTGGATGTGCAAATGATGCTGTGCTGCTTTTTGCAGAATTTCATCCTGCATGTTTACCATTTCCTGGTCGTCGCGGTCCATAAAATCACACATCAGGCCCTTGATGCCCCATTTTTCGTATTGGGCGAATGTTTCATCGAGCTTAGGGTACAAAGCATAAAAATGTACCCACACCCGTATGCCAACGCCTTTTTTAGCTGCCGAATCACAAATTTGCTGCATATCCAGCCCCGGAACGGCTTTCGACGGATCAGCATTGGGACCCGGTTGAAAACCGGAGCCGTCATTTACATACCATTCGTGCAGGCCATATTCTACTACCGAATGGTATTCAATACCATATTTGGCGCAAAAATCAACGTAATACATATTGGTTACGTAATTATTCCCCGGTGCATTTATGGTATCAGGCACCACATCACCGTTCCACCAGGGGAAGGTTGTTTTGCCCGGCTTTAACCACGACAAATCTTTTATTTTGCAAGGCTCATTCAAATTAGTAAGGATGTTTGATTCAAGGAAGGCACCGGGTTTGTCGCTGATCATCATTACCCGCCATGGGCTGTTATGTGGCAATGTAGCTTTCACTTTAATATCCGTTTGATGGGGAAGAGGTGAAAGGCGGCTCTCGATAACACCATTATGCTTCATCAGGTACATGCCGGCGTAATCATGCAAGGCTGCTTCCGTAATAGCCATATAAAGGTTACCCGGGAACTCAAACAATACCGGCATATCCATTAAAGTATCGGCTTTTAAATGGTTAAGATCTATTTTGGTATAAAGGCCCTCGTGCGAGGTGGTATAGTTAACGCGGTACATCGCTGTAACGACGGGGTTTTGGGTAAGATTAAAGGAATCGGTTTCGTCGGTTATATTAACATTTGCCGCCCATTGGCCTTGTTTGGGTATAACATACCTGAAAGCCGCGCCATCGTTAAATACCCGTATTTCAATATCCAGTGTTCTTTTTGCCCCGCTTTTTTCAGTTACCGGAATAATAACGCGGTTACTTTCGCTGTGTACTTTGCTGGTTTTGCCGGTGATCAGGTCATAATCCTCAGTTATTCTTTCTTGATTAGCGTTTGCTAAAGCAAGATTATTACTAAAAGCGCCGCCTTCTTTAAAGCTGATATTCAGCCTTGATTTATCAACCATTAAAACACCTTTATAGCTCACTTTGTAGTACAGGCCATTATTATCAGTGCTTAACGATACTTTGATTTTTGTGTCGGGAGAAGTAACAGTAATGATCTTTTCAGCGAATGCGTTTGCGGAAATCAGCATACACATAACGAAGGTTATGCGGGTGAAAATAGTCATACTTTTGAGTTTTACGATTGGATTAAAGCGATAAATGTAAGGTAATTATTGCTTGTACAATCATAAAATAAAGACTTTTTCGTTTGGGTGGGCCAGGAGATAATTGCCATTACGGGGTACCTGGCTAAATCTAAAATGCAGACCGTTGCAAGCTGACCGCATAATTATTTATTCTGTCTGCCATTGGCAGAAAGACCGCTTCGTACCCCGCAATGGCTTTATGTTTAAACGGGCTTGCCTTTATACCAGCTTCCCGGTCCGCACAGCATCCTGCAGGTTGCTTACCCTGAACTTTGGCTTGTAAATGCGGGATGACAGGCGCTTTACCCAGTTTTTTTTGTAGCCAAATACTGCCTTAATGATATTTACCCCTGCGGAGCCGGTTGGATAGCCATATTTATACCAGCTGAACTTCGACTGATCGATGTGGAATGTTTGGGCAAATTCAGCGATGAACAGATCTATTTCTATGTCAACAATATCCAAATCAAGATCAATACTTGTATCCAGGTTCAGGGCGCCAGGGTCAACTTCCCTGATCTTGTACCTGGTACAGTACTCAACAATAAATGATCGTATTTGCGGATGTATCTCTTCCATCTAAATAAATAATGTCCGTATCATTTGTTATATGAGACGACAATATTTCAGGAAGGTTGCACCTGTTTTGATGTTTTTTGACAGAAAATCTATAATTTTTTAAACGCTCTTTTCCAGCACAATCAATTCGATATGCTGTTTGGGGATGCCAAACTTTTTGCCGTCGTGAAAGGGTTGAATTTCGCCGGCAGCTTTGAAGCCGCGCCGTTCGTACCAGCTGATCAGCTCAAGCCGGGTGCTGATTACCGTCATGGTTAGCGTGCCGCAGTTTAATTGTTTTGCATAAGCTTCGGCTTCAAGCAATAAATTTCTGCCAACACCCTTGCCCTGCAATAATGGCGATACGCTGAACATACCGACATACAATTTAGGCTCGCGCACCTCAAGGTAAACGCAGCCGGTTATTTGCCCTTCTTCATTTGTGTTTTTAAGGATGATAATATTGGGATCAGTAAAATAACCGCTCAAGGTTTCCTCATCAATTCTTAACCCGTCCAAGAGATTGGCTTCAGTGGTCCATCCTTTTTTGGAAGTTTCGCCACGGTAAGCGCTGTTTACTAAAATATTAAGTTCGGGCACGTCTGTTTGGGTTGCTTTTGTAATTGGCATAAACAATTTTTAGAAAGTGCAAATATCCAATATTATGCCAATAAATTACAAAGCCCTGTAATCTTCCCTTACCGGGCTGAAAACATCAATCAGTTTACAATCGGTAATGGCAATGCCGCTATGCCAGGCATTGGAAGGGATAACAGCAAACAAACCGGGTTCAATAACCTGCGGGACCCCGTTAACGGTTAGCTCGAATTTGCCTTCTATTGCAAAGGAACACTGCTGGTGGATATGCTGATGGTGCGGTACGGAGCAACCTGCCTTTACCTCGATAAAATTAATGGTATTGTTATCGGTATGAATTAATTTGGAGAAAAAGCCCGGGGCTATTTCTTTAGTTTCTATATCGCTGAAGTGTTGAAATATCGAGGTGTCCATTTGCTGATAATTTTTTAATTACATTGGTGAAGATAAATATTTTACACGATTGGAAAAACTATGACTGTCATCATTTTAAAACCAATTTGTTTGTTTAATTTTAACGTAAATACCGGTTTCAAAACCATCAGACTATGGCATTTATAGACTATTACCAAATATTAGGCGTTCCGAAAAACGCACCGGAAAAGGACATAAAAAATGCCTACCGCAAGCTGGCCCGAAAATATCATCCGGACCTGAACCCCAATGACGCAGAAGCCAATAAAAAATTCCAGCAGCTGAATGAAGCTAATGAAGTGCTCAGCGATCCCGAAAAACGGAAGAAATACGATCAATACGGCGAAAACTGGCAGCACGGGGAAGAATATGAAAAATATACAAGGCAGCAGCAACAGCACCGGCAACATGAACCATTTACCGGCGGACATGCTTCGAGCTTTGAGGGTTTTGGCGGGGAGGATTTTTCCGATTTCTTTCAATCTATGTTCGGACAAAGGGGCGGCGGGGGCGGATCAGCACGCGGCGGGCAGCCAAAATACCGCGGGCAGGATTATAATGCAGAACTGCACCTTAACCTGAAGGATGTTGCCGAAACCCATAAACAAACGCTTACGGTAAACGGCAAAAACATCAGGCTGACCATTCCGGCTGGGGTTGAAAACGGCCAAACTATAAAAATTGCCGGCCATGGTGGTCCGGGAGTAAACGGCGGGCCCGCAGGCGACCTGTATATTGCTTTTTCCATCGCCGATGATCCCCGTTTTAAAAGGGATGGCAAGGACCTGTACTGCACCGTAAAACTGGACCTGTACACTGCTATCCTCGGGGGCGAGGTAACCGTTGATACGCTGAACGGCAAGGTGAAAATAAAGGTGAAGCCAGAAACCCAAAACGGAACTAAAGTTAAACTGAAAGGCAAAGGCATGCCTGTTTACAAAAAGGAAAACGAGTTTGGCGACTTTTATATCACCTACGATATACAGATCCCGGTGAACCTTAATGAAAAACAGAAAAAGCTGTTTGAGGAGCTCGCGGGTGCCAGAGATTAGAGGCTGGAGATTAGAGATTAGAAGAAGTCAGTAAAGTCCGAAAAAAAATGGCCGTTAACAAATGAACCCAAAACGATGGAAAATTTAGTATCAACATCAGATATATGTACCTACCACGAGGTGGAATATACCTTTATAAGCTCGCTGAACGAAGCAGGGCTGGTTGAATTAAAGGTGGTTAACCATACTACTTATATACCGGAAAGCGAGCTGCAAAGACTGGAAAGAATGATCCGCTTGCATAATGACCTGGAAATAAACGTTGCAGGCATAGAGGCCATTACCCATTTATTGGAACGTGTTGAACAAATGCAGGAAGAAATGCGTGTGCTGAAGAACAGGCTGAGATCCTGATCTGATTCCCCTACCCTACCCGCAGTCTGTGTC
>JBIOHE010000247.1:0-6650 GCA_044448725.1 Sphingobacteriales bacterium
GCTAAAGGGCCTGTTGCATTAAATATGTTTTTTAATTGTGCGGCTATTAGATCGGCAGCGGATGCATGTTTCTCTTTCCCCGCATCGGCTACTGCCCTGGTTATAGCTAAGTTAAGAGCTATGGTATTTGCGTCCGGCAGCAGCAGGGCTTCACCAGGAGCAGGTTTAAGTACCCCACCCTGTAAAATATGCTGCATATTGCCATAAGCCTCGGCGCTGCGCGCGGTATTGGGCTCTAATAATATAAAGCTGCAAAAACCGAGCAAAGCCGCCGCCCTCTTATTCTGGTGAAAGCATACCAGCGCATACATCCGCTGACTGTTGGCATTTTTGGGATCAAGTTTTATCGCTTCAACGGCCTGTTTTTCGGCTTCAGCATAGCTTTTTTCCCTAAAGTAAACCAACCCTAAATTGTAATAGGCATGCTGGTATTTCGGGTCGGCTTTTATCCCTGCCTTATAGGCTTCAATTGCTTTTGCCGGTTCATGGTACTTGTCGTAAATATTCCCTAAAAGGTCGTCAACCTCGGCTGTTAATGATGTATTTGCTTTAATAGCTTTTTCAAGATAGGGTATGCCCTCTTTTCCCCTGTCCGATTGCAGCAGCGAAAAAGCTATCCCGTAATTAGCATAAAAATTATTGGAATCGATTTTTAATGCCTGTTTATAGGTCACAATTGCATCGGCATATTTGCCATCCTTATTCAATTGTACCGCCTGCTGAACAAGTAATTGGGCATCATCCGTACGCTGCGCAAGGGCCGCGGTGCAGGTGATATTAACAAGAAAACAGAGCAGGAAATAAGGCAGAAATTTCATCCTTAAATTTAATAATAGATTAACCAAAAGAAAAAATAATTAAAACATTGCTTCATACCTGATGTATTATTTCTGATTTTCGCGTTTGTTTTACTGTGAGAGATTATTTGCTTATGAGATTTGTGTATAAAACTTTTTTAACATTTACGGCGCCCTTGTTATTGATAGCTTCCTGCTCATCGAACCCAAAAAATAACAATAAAAGTGATACTGCTGCAAAGTCACAAAGCCCGGCATCTGTTCCGTTTGATACCAAAGCTTTATTGGCCTATAATCCCAAAAACGAGGATAAGTCGATAGACAATGTGATGCAGGCACTGCATAAAACACGTGGTTTTAACGGCAATGTACTTGTTGCCAAACATGGTAAAATAGTTTATGAAAAAGCTATTGGCTGGGCCGATTACCTGCACCGCGACAGTTTAAAAATAGGGTCGCAATTTGAGCTGGCCTCGGTTACAAAAACCATGACCTCTACCGCGATACTTTTGCTGATAGAGCGCGGGAAGCTGAAACTGGACGATAATGTGAAACAGTTTTTTCCTGATTTTCCTTACGATGGCATAACCATCCGGCTGTTGCTTACCCACCGCTCTGGCATGATGAATTATGTTTATTTTACCGATGACCTTTACCGGGCAAATCATTGGGATGAGCGAAAGGGGATTTCCAATGCCGATGAAATGGCTTTAATTGCCAAATACAAGCCCCGGCCGTTTAACGTACCAAACAAGCGGTTTTTATATAACAATTCCAATTTTATGGTATTGGGGTCCATCATTGAAAAAGTGACAGGTCAGCCGTATGCCGATTTTATGAAAGCAAATGTGTTTATACCTGCCGGCATGGAGCATACGGCGGTTTATTCAAAAGCGGTTTATACAAAGATCCCGGTTGATGTGGTAGGACACGACAGGGGCCAATGGCGTTACTCGGTTGCACAGAATTTTTTGGACGGCCCGGTTGGCGACAAAGGAATTTACAGCACAGTTGGCGATCTGTACCTGTTCGACAGGGCCTTGCGGGCCGGTCGCCTGTTAAAGCAGGCCAGTATAGATTCGGCTTATGTGCCGCGTAACCCAATGTTGCACGGTCATTTTAGTTATGGTTATGGCTGGCGTATTTTTGAAGCGCCGGGTCAGCAGGTGATCTACCATACCGGCTGGTGGCACGGTTTTCGCCATATTTTTTTGAGGGATATTAAAGATGATATTACTATCGTACTTTTAACAAATTTATCAAATGGCAGCCTGTTGAAATTAGATGATCTGTTTAAAGTTACCGGGATGCCCATAGTACGAAAAAGCGCCTACAAGGGTAATGGCGATACGAGTGATGATTAATGTTTAGAGAGTGGTTGATTGGGTTGGATTGAGTTGATTAAGCTTTGTTTTTTGTTAAAATAACTTAATCAACTACTCACCCAATCAACTTAATCAACCAATTTTAACAACCATGTTCGATAAACTAATGCAGGCTCAGCAAAAAGCGGGCGAAGTAAAAAAAAGGCTGGATGCCATCAATGTTACAGGCACTGCCGAAGGCGGTAAAATTACAGTGAGCGCCAATGGCAATAAGGTAATACAATCAATTGTGATTGATGAGGCGCTCCTAAAGGATGGCGACAAGGAACAATTAGAGGAACTTTTGGTAATTGCTGTAAACAAGGCAATGGAACAGGCTGACAACGTAAGCCAAAGCGAAATGGCCGCCATGACCAAAGAAATGTTTGGCGGACTGGGCGGCTTGTTTTAGGCCCTTGAATTTGCGTAGGGGGACTTGTTAAGTTTATTTGCCTGTTGGCGATAGAATGCCGAATTTTGAATGGTGTTGAACTTCATCATCCGGCGTTCGATGTTGTTTAGTTAAAGACCTGACGGGTAATTGGCCTCACCTAAATCCTCTCCCCTGCCTGCCGGCAGGCAGGGGAGAGGACTTAAACTGCGCTCTTTTTTAGAACCCTCTCCTTTGGAGAGGGCAGGGTGAGGCACCAGCTGTTTTGAAAGAAGTAATTATTGACTTTTATTTAACTAATCCCCTTATTCAAAATTCGATATTCAAAAAAAAATCTACATCCTATGAAAACAACCTATTACGGACATGCCTCTTTTGAACTGGAGGCGGGCGGTAAAAAATTAATATTCGACCCATTTATTTCGCATAACCCGCTGGCAAGGGCTATTGATGTACATAGCCTGAAACCTGATTATATTCTCATCTCGCACGGGCATGGCGATCATGTCGCTGATCTCGAAACCATCCAAAAAAACAGCGGCGCCACGGTGATCTGCATCGCTGAGATTGCAGGCTGGCTTGGCAACAAAGGGATTGAAAATGCCCACGGCATGAATATTGGCGGCGGATACGATTTTGATTTCGGACGGGTGAAAATGGTATATGCGCTGCATTCCAGTTCGATGCCTGATGGCAGCTATGGCGGCAGCCCTGCCGGGTTCGTGATTTATGCCGAAGGCAAGAAAATATATTATTCGGGAGATACGGCGTTAACGATGGATATGAAACTACTGGCCGATGAACACCTCGACTGGGCATACCTCCCTTTGGGTGATAACTATACCATGGGTGCTGATGACGCCATAAAAGCAGCTGGATTTATTAACTGCAAAAATATTATCGGCATGCATTACGATACCTTTCCCGTTATAAAAATTAATAAAGAAGAAGTCAGGAAAAAATTTGAATCTGCCGGCCTTAATTTAAAATTGTTGGCGATCGGCGAGCATTTAACGCTATAAAAAAAGCAAAGCGCCCCGGTTTAGGGGGCTCTTTGTTTTGGGTACATTATTGTTTAACCACTTTCATAGTGTCCTTTTTCCTGGTAGAATCCTTTTTCGTTTTTGGTTTTTTCTTCTTTGTAGTGTCAGTTTGCATCGAAGATTTAACCGTTTTCACGGTACCATGGGCATAAACGCTTCCGAACGAGATCGCCGCTAAGGCAATCATTAAAAATAGCTTTTTCATAGTTTTAAGATTTTTGATGACCATCAATGAATATTAATTATAGATTAATAATTATAATCTACGAGCAATAACGGTTGCTTCCGGCATTTTATTTCAATTGTTTTTACGAAAGCTGATAAATAACTGGCTGCTAAGGCCATAAATACCTTGATTGAATTGCGCTGTATTGAAAATATATTTCATCAGCTTTCTTTGCCACAAGCAGCGGTCCTGGCATCTGCCAACCTTTTATTTCTAAAATAATAGTCCTTAAAACACCACCGCCCCTGGCAAATGACACGGTGCTGACTAAAATACCAAATCGGTCAAAAATTAAATATCTGTTAATCAAACGTTTGAATAATCGTGACATTAGGATGAAACGGCATGTACATTTTGTGATGTTATTTTGTTCCGTGTTTAAAAAAACATGCGAATAATTTAACATATACAATCATGAAAAGTACTTTAAAAATTTCAGTCTTAGCTTTAGCTTTTGCAGGGTTTGCTTTTGGTGCAAAAGCACAAACCACCTCCTCTGCTACTCATTCAACCACATCAAACGGTGTAATTTTAAGCGTTGGCGTTGATGCAGGTATCCCCACCGGAAAATTAAATGATTCGTACAACTGGAACCTTGGCGGCTCAGTACAGGCTGACATCCCGGTTATCACGCAGCAATTATTTGTAACTGTTAATGCCGGCTATAACAACTTCTTCGGTAAAAAAAATCTGAACGGCACCGGTACCGATGCTCCCAATATTCAATTACTTCCGGTGAAGGCGGGTTTAAAATTCTTCCCTGTAAGTCACTTTTATATACAGGGTGAAGCGGGCGCTGCATTTGCGTTAAATAAATCAGATGTTGGTTTTAACAATAGCGCAGCCTTTTTATATGCACCGCAAATCGGCGTCAGTTTCCCGCTTGGCGGCAAAAGCGCTATTGACGCGGGTGTGCGCTATGAAAGTACAGCGAAATTCAATAGCGGCGCTGACGGCAGCAAAGTTAATTTCCTTGGCCTGCGCGTAGCTTATGCCTTTGATACCAAGTAATTTTTCACAAACGGTTAACCATGACGACGAAAAAGGGCTTCGGCTCTTTTTCGTTATCATCCAATAAATACCCCCCGGAAAACAGCATCCATTGAATAAATACAAGCGTATTAAATCATTTCGCCATGATGAATAAACTATTACTCACAGCACTCCTCCTAATTTTAAAACTAAGCCCCTTGTTTGGGCAAAGCGACTGGAAACTCAAGTCGGAAAAGGAGGGGATAAAGGTATATACCAGCGTGATGCCCGGTTCAAACGTAAGGGCCATTAAAGCAGAGGCGGAATTTAATGCCACTGCCTCCCAACTGGTTGCATTGATAATGGATGTGAACACGTCGCCCGATTGGGTGTATCATGTAAAATCGTGTATTCTGATTAAAAGGATTTCACCGTCCGAGCTTTACTATTACTCCGAAGTCAATTTACCCTGGCCTGTGGCTAACCGTGATTTTGTGGCCCATTTAACCGTTAGTCAAAATCCGGATACAAAGGTAGTTACCATTGACGGCCCCGCAGTGACAGGCTTTGTACCCGAGAAAGAGGGTATAGTAAGGGTAAATGATTCAAAAGGTAAATGGGTGATTACGCCTTTGGGGGCTGATCAGATAAAGGTTGAGTATTCCATCCATGTAGATCCGGGCGGCGCCCTGCCATCCTGGTTAGTGAATACCTTTGCTACAGACGGTCCTGTGAAAATATTCCGGAATATAAAATTACAGCTGCAAAAACCTGTTTACAAAAAGACTTACGTTGCATTTGTTGAAAAATAAGGGAATAGCCCGGCCTGCCAATGTCATCAACATCACCTTTGAAATGCCGGAGAAAATGGCATGCCCCTGGAAAAAAGATGGGGTGAACCAACAGAAGTGCGCCGACCTGACCTTACGGGATAAATCAGGCATGACACAACTTTTAGATAACCCGGTAAAACGCTAAATGGCAACGCTCACGAAGCATACAAACGACCGGCGCAACAAGCTGATTTATTTAACCAAAGAAGGGAATAACCTTAAAGACCAAAGTATCCCCGGGCAAATGAGGTTTATGAATTTGCTTCGGATAAAATTGATATTAACAAATTGCAAAACAGTATATTAGTACTCAATAAAATGATTGATAACTAAAGGGACTATAAAATTTAAGATCAAAGTTAAATATTTGTTTGTTCGTGTGATGATTAATGATGTACAAATTTCGGCAATGAAAGACGACAAGAAAATTTTAACAAAACTCTCTGCGTTTCTTAAAAGGGAGATGAGCATTACCTTGTTATTTTGGTTAATTGTATTTTTCAGTGTTATTATGATGAGAATTATTGGTTTGGTGCAGATATAAAACAGCTTTTAAACTAAATTTATACATTGGAAAAATTATAGAGTCCAGAAACTGTTTTTTCAAAAGGGTAAATAAGATGAAGACATTACTAATCCCGGTTGATTTTTCGGACGCGACAGAAAATGTCATTAATTATGCTGCCGGTTTTTGCAGGGACACCCATGTAGAGCGCATTATCCTTTTAAAAAGCTTTTACGTATCTGTTTATGCGCAATTGCTGCCATCCGCTGATTTTGTGCAATTGAGCGCAGCAGACATTGACGAAGAAAGGGATAAGGCAGAAGAAAGTTTAAAAGCCCTCGGCATTGAACTGCTTAAAATTTGCGATCCTTCTATCCATGTAAAAACCGCCGTGAGCGAGCTGCCGCTGGTGCGCGCTATTCACCAGTTAATCGCCGACGAACGGCCCAGCATGGTGATGATAGGAACGGACAAATCTTTGTATGAGGATGACGGCTACATCAGCGAACAGGTTATTAC
>JBIOHE010000248.1:0-6635 GCA_044448725.1 Sphingobacteriales bacterium
AGCATAACCTATTTATTTACTGAAAATATAAAAAAAAAGTGCCATTTAAATTTTTATATTATTGATATTCAAATATTTAAAAAAAATTAAGCTGTAAAAAATATAAACTTAGTTTAACCATTTCAGATACTAATTTAACACGTTCGTAATAGTTAAACTTCTTAAAGTCCGGGCATCCGCAGGCGCAGATCGCTATTATTTAACCAATTGTAACTGTCACAAAAATATATTAACCAAAAAGGCGTCTATATTTTTTAAATAACTGTATTACAGACAGATAAAAAATATTATTAAAAAAACATTGTTTTCATCAGAAGAATTGCCGCCGATTACCCCGAACCTTTTCTTTGAAATGCAAAAGCTCAGCAATTATCAATTACAGAAGAAGCCATGAGTGCGGCAGCTGTCAAGTCACAAGTCGTTAGTCGGAAGTCATAAGTCGAATTTTATACTTTTTTTACTTAGGACTTGAGACTAAGCGCCAACTTATATGTGACATGAAATGTTAATATGAGCAGGTAAATAAAAAAGGTTAACCGGTTGCAAAGCCGGGACGATACCAAAATCACACGGTTTTACCAAGCACATCAACTGCTTTTATAGCCATAATTTTGTGATCAAATTCATCGCCCGGAACAAGCGCTTTGGCCTTTATACGCATTTTATATACATAAATTGTATTTACAGAATATTCCAGTATTGCGGCGATAGTTTCATTATCATTGATCCCCAGCCGCATAAGCGCAAAAATACGGAGATCGGTATTTAACACCTCGTTGTCTTTAGGCCATATTTGATCTTCCTTTTTTAAGAGGGAATTAAATGCAGTAATAAAGTTTGGGAAAATCTTGAGAAAAACGTGGTCGAACGTATAAAACAAAGAGTCTCTTTCCTTTTTTATGTTAATCTCATTTATTGACAGTAACAGGTCATCATATTTTTTTGTCGTTATTTTTCGTTCAACGTTTCTTTTCAGCTTTTCAAGTTTCAAAATGTAACCCGATATTAAATTGAAAAAATAACCTATGTATTCTTCCTTGATGTGTGCATCCTCCGAAAGTTTATCATTGATTTTTTCAAGTTGCACGTTTTTCTCTCCAATAATAGCCTCTTTAACTTTCAGCCTTTTTAACTGTATGAAAACAATAAATGAAATTAAAATAATCACCAATGACACGGCAACAATGGATAAAAGATATATCTGGAGGCGGCTCTTTTCATTTTCAGTATTGATATTTTTGGCTGCAGCTACAATTGGCAGTAAAGCGGCGATTTTTATTTTCCGCAAGCGGGCGCCATAATACTGGGCGTCATCCAGCGCGTGTTGTATAAATACGTATGAATCATTAATATTTCCCAGCTTATAATACAATTGCTCACCAAGTTTAAAAGCCGCCAGGGTTTCTTTTGTCGAAGACCGTATATCATATATAGCACCCTTTTCCAACAAATAAATGCGTTCATCCAGCTGGTCCCGGGTAGTATAAAAATTGCTTAATCCTGTCGCTGCCATAGCACGCTCATGGTTAGTAAGCGGAAAATACAATAACAATTTAATCAGATAAATTGAAGGAACACCTGTATTACCGGTAGCAATTTGCCGGTCTGCTAAAAGCCTGTACTGATCATAAGATCCCGGTTTACATAATATAAGGGCCGAATCAATATATTTTATTGATAATTCGTTATCCTGAGGGGTGAAATTTATATCATTGTTATAATCTGCAAGGTCGGAATATGCCCTTGCTTTTAATGAATAGTATTCAATTTTCGTGCTGTCGCTAATGATGTGCGTATTAATTTGGCTTAAGCACTCGAAACTTTCCTTAAACATTCCCGCTGAAAGTAAAATAAAACCCAATTTAATTTTGCTTTCATAATATTTGGGTTTATCATTAAGTTTTTTGCTTATTACTTCAAGTTTTGATGTATATACGTATGCTGAGTCAAACTGATAAACTTTGTATTCCTCGTATAATTTATTGAATATTTCAAATTGAGCTTCAAGTGCATTGACAGAAGTATGTGAAAGCTTGTCTTTTAGTTTTTTTATCCTGGCTTCTTTTTGATCGTCATAGATTTTCCTTCTGGAGATTTCCGTTTTTAAAACAGTAAAAAGGCTATCCGTTCTTCCCGAAGAAAATGCAGAATAGCTGAAAAGTACCAGCAGAAAGATTGGTATAAAAATCCTCATAGTAAAATTGGTTAATCAAGAACGACTAAGCTAATATTTTAAAGTAATATTAAAAAGCGATTTTGTACAGCAATTTTAATTTGCCATAATGATAAGATATTAAACCGGTAATTTAGCGCAGGGAGTGTTAAGTCAACAGTCGTTAGTCGGAAGTCGTTAGTCGGAAGTCCTAAGTCTCAAGTCCTAAGAAAATACAACTTCCGACTTAAGACTTAGTTCTTTCGACTTTAGAAAAGCTATGCCTACAACTGGTCGATATGATAATGGCTAAGCAGGTTAAGCAACACGCCGTTTGTCCATCCAAAACCATCCTGTAAAGGATATTCGCCGCCGCCTGCTTTAAGGCCGGTGTCTAAAACGTTATACTTTTCCATCAGTTTGCCGGTATTATTAAATACGTCAATATTGGTCCGTATCCAGTTAATGGCGATAGACCGGGCAAGGCTATTTTGATGGTAGTTATTTAAGCCGTCGATGGCTATGTACTGCAAAGGCGCCCAGGCATTGGGGCTATCCCACTGCTGGCCAGTGCGTTTAAATGTGGTAACCAAACCGCCGGGTTTTAAGAACTTTGTTTTTAATGCTGAAGCTACTTTTTCCGCCTGCCTTTTATCGGCAATTTTAAATTCCAGCGGGAAAGCGCCGGCAAGCGTTTGAGCAGGCGTGGTTCGTTTAAGTTTCCAGTCATAATCCATAAACCAGCCGTCTTTTTCGCTCCAGCTATATTTTAATATAGCCTTTTTGCGGAGTATTGCTTTAGTGAGGTAGAACTTGTATTTACCTTCGTTTCCCTGCAATTGATATGACTTCGCCACAGAAAGTTCAAGATGGTACATTAAACAATTCAAATCAACCGGAACGATAAATGTGGTACGAATGGTTTGCAATTTGCCTGTAGTATCCATCCAGCGGCTGCTGAAATCCCAGCCCGACTCGGCTGCCGCCCTAATATTGCGGTAAAATTCTGCAGGTTTTTGATTAGTTAGCTTAGCTGCGTCTGAATCTTTTTTGAATGACTCTTCGCGTGGCTTATCCGATTCATCCCAATAACGGTTCATAATTTCCCCTCCGGGCATTTTCACTACGTTGCGGTAAGCCTGCCCTGCCCTTAACTTGCCTGCCCCCTGCATCCAGTAGGCATACTCCTTTAAAAGCTCAGGCTGATATTTTACCATCACCTGTTCACCATCATCTTTAGCCAATAAATCAAGCATCATCGAAAAAAATGGCGGCTGCGATCTGGTTAAATAATAAGTGCGTGTGCCGTTAGGTATAAAACCATACTTATCTAACATGAAAGCAAAATTGCTGATCATGTTTTGAATAATCGCTGTTTTGTGGCTTTCCTGGAGGCCCAGCATCGTAAAGTACGAATCCCAGTAATAGGTCTCGCGGAACCTGCCCCCCGGAATGATAAAATCATTGGGCAAAGGCAGCAGTGATGAGTATTTAGAAACCGTATCATGGCGACGGTACAGCACCTGCCACAATGTGTCGATATGTTTAAGTATCCCGGCAGAAATATCACTTTGAAAACCTCCATTGTGCGCACCCGGAACTACAAAATTATCAAAAACAAACTTTTTCAGATCAAAACCCGGCTGGCCTTTTTGTTCATTATAGGCTTTCATAATTATTGCCGGATCGTTTTTTGCCGTGGCATCAACAAAAGTTTTACTATCCGGAAAAATATCCGATAACTGTACAGCCTCGAACAAGCCCGGAAATAATTGCCTTGGCGTATGGATTTGCGAATGTGCAAAGCTGAAAACACTTGCAAACAATAATACTAACAGTATTTTTTTCATCTTAAATCTTCTTTTTTTGATAATTCTAATTCTGTTAAATTAAGGGTTTGCTTTTGGTTATCAGTAGCAAAATTTATTTCATAAACTTTTGCTGATGTTTTATCATCGGCAGTTGTACCAGGCGAATACATATTATTGACCAAGGTTGAAGTCATTTTATAAACTCCGGAAGAAACAGCCACCTTTTTTTCATTAACCTTTGCCTGGTTTATAACATTAAAGCCATGCATAATTAATTTAATGTTATGGAATTTACTGGTGTATTTTCCTGTTGCAGTGTCAAAAACTACACTATGTGTTAGCGGATCGAATTTGATTGACCGTTTATAATAATCACCCTTGATGTAATTATCACTCTTGCCATCATCTTCGTAGTAAACAAACTCATTTGCTGAATTACCGTTATAAATATGGAGACTAAGTGTGTCGGTTGGCGCCTCGGCAGTAGTTTGCACAAGCGATTGCATAGGAATTATACTGCTTTCTTTAACATAAACAGGCAAACTGCTGACAGAAATTGGCTGTATAATTTGTTGATTTCCTTTTAGCTGTTCATCGTTATATAAATTATACCACAAACCTTCGGGTAAATAAACTTTACCATATTCCTTTGTGCTTTCAAAAGGAGCAATTAAAAATGCCTTACCAAACAAATACTGGTTTTGGAACGCTGCATCATATACATTGGGATCAAAGGGATAGTTAATAGCAAGCGACCGCATTACCGGCAGGCCATTTTGCGAAGATTCATAAAAAGAGGAGTAGATGTAGGGTAGTAATTTATATCTTAAATTGATGTAATTTCTGATGATATCCTGGGCGTCTTCCCCGTAGGTCCACGGTTCAGAAGATTTGGAATTAAAACCGGTATGGTTCCTGAAATAGGGGATAAATGCGCCTATTTGCATCCAGCGGATATATAAAGTGGTAGCAGGTCCGCCCGTAAACCCGCCAATATCCATTCCGGTAAAGGGGACGCCGCTAATCCCAAGGCTGTTCATCAATCTGACCCCGGCCAGCATGTGGTTTTCTTCTGAGCGGTTATCACCTGTCCATATCGCCGTATAACGCTGTAACCCGGCATAGCCCGATCTCGTTAAAATAAACGGCCTTTCTTTAAAGTGAAGCTTTGCCCCTTCATAACTTGACCTTGCCATTTCCAATCCATATACATTATGGGCCTGCAAATGGGATGCCGTTGCACCATCATAATCAAACAATACATTCGACGGCATTTTTTGTCCCCAGGTAGAAATTTCATTCATGTCATTCCAAATGCCGCTTACGCCATTGTCCGAAAAGAATTTAACCTGGTTTCTCCACCATGACCGGCCTTTTTCACTGGTAAAATCAGGAAAATTACACCATCCGGGCCAAACCTGTCCGGTGTAAAATGTCTTGTCGGGATATTGAATAAAAACGCTGTCCTTTACCCCGCTTTGATAAGCCTTTGCACCTTTTTGAACCTTAATGCCGGGATCTACAATCACGGTAAGCTTAAAACCAAGCTTGTTCAAGTTATCGGATAAATTTAAAGGATTAGGAAAACGGCTTTTATCCCAGGTAAACAACTGGTATTGATCCATGTAATGAATATCAAGCGTTATACCATCTGCCGGGATTTTCTTTTCCCGCAAGGTCTGGGCAATGCGCATAACTTCAGTATCAGGATAATAGCTGTAACGGTTTTGCTGGTAGCCAAGACTCCAAAGCGGCGGTAATTTCATACGGCCGGTAAGGGCGGTATAGGAACTTATAATGTCGGCTAAGTTTTTGTGATAAATAAAATAATAATTCATTTCGCCGCCGCGCGCACCAAACGACGAAAAGCGATTATTACTTGCTCCAAAGTTAAAATCACTTTGATAGGTGTTATCCAGAAAAACGCCGTAGTTTAAATGTTGATGTATGCCTATATAAAAAGGAATTGTGGAATAAAGCGGGTCCTGGTCAATAAGATACCCGTAAGTGTCCGAATTCCAATTGGTGCAGCCGGTTCCGGCACGGTCGAGGTTCCCGTTTTTTTCACCTAATCCTATAAAACGCTCACCGGGCATCAGGGTTTTATAACTGGTAACCTCCTCTCCTACCCAGGATGTCGAAAATCCGGGCTCGTCCTGATTAATCAACTGACCATCGGGGGTATAACAGGCAATCCTGAAAGGTGTTTTGTCAATGACTGCTTTCAGTGAATCTGTAACGATAGTTATACTCTTGGCATCCTGTGTAATTTTAATCGGGTTATGTTGCGGGCCGGAAATTACTGCATAAGAAAAATCCCTTCCCAATGGTTTTTTATCCAGGCGGACACGAATTATTGAGGGGCTGTAAACGGTTATTTTACCAAAAGCATTTGTAGTCGCAAAAGAAACCGACTGTTCCCCAATATCAACAGTTTTAATATCGCCGGGCGTAAGCACCGGCGATTGGGCCATAAGCCCATCCATACAAAAGGTACAGGCAAGTATTAGTAATGTTCTGATAAATTTCATGGATTATGGTACCCGGTCAATTTTCTGCCGGGGCTTTCGTAATTTTATTGGTTAATTGGTTTATCCGGTGCAGGCATATTTCACTAATCAATCAGAATGTTATTTTCCTTTTAATTATAAAATTGCGCTACCTTATACAAC
>JBIOHE010000249.1:0-6621 GCA_044448725.1 Sphingobacteriales bacterium
ACCCATTAAACATTCAATCATGTGTCGACTGGATCATGTCACCGGAATCTGGCGGAATCGATGTATTTATCGGTACTGTCCGCAATGCAACCAAAGGCAAAGCTGTTTTACGCCTGGAGTTTGAAGCTTATGAGCCCATGGCCCTGGCCGAAATGGAAAAAATAGTAAAACAGGCATTTGAAAAATGGCCGGTACAAAAAGCGCTCGTCCATCACCGTACCGGCGTATTACAGGTTGGCGAAATACCCGTAATTATAGCTGTATCGGCAGCCCACCGCGCTGCGGCATTCGAGGCCTGCCGTTTTATTATTGATACCCTGAAACAAACTGTCCCTATCTGGAAAAAAGAAATATTTGAGGATGGTGAAGTGTGGGTTGCGGCGCATCCATAGGGATAGAGATTAGAGACTGGAGATTAGAGATTAGTGACTTTCTGTGGGATTACTAAATAGAGATATTAACTCAAACTTGGCTCCTAATCTCAAATCTCTAATCTCTATTTCCAACTAATCTCTAATCTCCAGCCTCTAATCCCCAACTTCCATCCATTCCTTCAACCCGCCTTCTAAAGAAAATACATTTGCCTCAGGATATTTCCGCTTAATAGTCTTAACTGCTTCGCCGCTTCTTTTGCCTGATGTACAGTAAAGCACCGTTTTAACATCCTTGTTTATTTGGTCCAGATCTGATGTAAGCACATCTAACGGCAGATGCCTGCCGCCAATGTTAAGCTCCTCATGCTCCTGGTCTGATCTTACGTCTATCAGTTCAATTGAATTTTCAGCAACAGCTTTCTTTAAATCAGCAACGGAAATTGTGGGGATAATAACCGTCTCAACTAAACTGGTGATATTGGTATGGGTGGTTTCGCCGATTTTAATAATACGGCTCTGCATTGTTTGCGCATCAAATATAAGCACCTTACCCGCAAGCAGTTCACCTGTTTTTGTAACGTATTTAATTACCTCATTAGCCTGCATACAGCCAATAATACCTGCCAGCGTGGGGATCACCCCGCCTTCGGCACAATTGGGGATTTTGGTGGCATCCACTTTTGGAAAAAGGTCGCGGTAATTGGGGGACTTTGTGCCATTGTCATTCTCAATGTTCCAAACCGCAATCTGGCCCTCGTATTGGTAAATCGCACCATAAACCAGGGGTCTTGAAGTAATTACTGCAGCATCGTTCAATAAATAACGGGTATCAAAATTATCGGTGCCGTCCACTACGATATCATACTGCCAAAGCAAATCCATCACATTTTGTGAAGTAACGCGCAGATCATGCGGAACCAGTTTTATACCGGGGTTTTGTTTTTGTAAACGCTCACCGGCTACTACGGCTTTTTTATGGCCCACATCCGTCGGGCAAAATAGTACCTGACGGTGCAGATTTCCGACAGAAACCGTATCGAAATCGGCAATACCCAAAGTACCCACGCCTGCTGCAGCCAGATACTGTGCTGCCGGGCTTCCCAACCCACCAGCTCCAACAACCAATACCCTTGCATTTTGCAAAAGACGCTGGGCGCGTTCAGTAAAACCGGGCAAAGCGATCTGACAGCTGTATCGTAAGAAATCGGGGTTCATCAGGTGTTTGTTGTTTGATGCAGTAAAAGTTTAACTTTTTCAAGATCTTCCGGCGTGTTTACATTGGTAAGGTCATCCGGGTTAAGGGCATTTAACAAAGTTATATCGCTGTTTATCAAAACCTTCCGCGGACAGGAATATCCCTGCGACAGGAATGAAAGCATTACCGGATAACTTTTTGGCTCCCAAATGGTTATCAATGGTTCCGGGAAATCATCAAAGCTGCTTTGATAGGTAGTGGCAATTGACGAGCTATTCCTGTTATCGGTTAAATGTTTTAATGTTTTTTCGCTTAATAAAGGCAAATCACAGGCGACTACAAGCCAGGCGCTGTCGGGTTTCTCGCGGAAGGCCGATAATATGGCTCCATAAGGTCCCAACCCGGTAAAAGTATCCGGCAGACTTGCATATTGTCCATCAATTTCCTGCTGCTGATCTGCCCGGCAGGAGATAAACACCTCGTTACAAAAGGGTTTCAACATGTCGGCCACGTGGTACCGCTGTTCTTTTCCGTGCCAGTTTACGCCGCCCTTATCAAGGCCCATACGTTCACTTTTGCCGCCTGCCAGCACCAACCCGTTTAATACGGGTTTAGCACCTGCCATTTGCCTTTCAAAAAAAGCAATGATCTTTCCCGTTTCATCAAGCCGGTAAAGCGGCAGTTCCTTCCAATTAGGAACGGCCTCTTTTATAAAATCAAAAACTTCGCTGGTATCGTCGGCCAGCAAAATCATTTGCACATTGATTAACTGCGCCACGCGTTTTTGCAGGGATGCTTTTTTACTTTCGCAGATAATGACTACCTGTGCTTTTGCCTCGTTATGGTTACCATTTACAAGCACCATATCGGCACCGGAAAACGTTTCCCTAAGCTTAAATGGGTTAAAATCCGTTTTATAGTTTATTTGCCTGTAGTCTGTCTGGTCGGTATAATCAATTACCGACCCGTTTACCAAACGACCGGGCAGTAAAGTTAAATCATCGTTGTGCGAAGTATCAACGTATGCACATTTATAAGCCGGAGATAAAGCATTTATAATTTGATCTGCCAGCAACTTTATTGCCGCGCACTGACCGCCAACTATGGCCCATTCGTTCCTGCCAAAATTACCCGTCGATGGCCTGGCTAAAGCAGGATGTTTTTTATGCGCTTTTGTAATTACGTTATGTTCTATTGAAATCACGTTTACCTCCTGTTTTTGATAGCAACTTTGTTTCTTTTATCACAATATCATGGCTCATGGCCTTACACATATCGTAAACCGTTAAAGCCGCGACAGATGCACCTACCAATGCCTCCATCTCAACGCCTGTTTTAGCAGTAATGCTGGCAGTACAATCAATTACAATCTCCTGTTGTTGGTTTATACTGATAGCGATATTGCAATTATCCAAACCCAATGGGTGACAAAGCGGGATCAGATCGCCGGTTTTTTTTGCCGCCATAATACCCGCAATTATCGCGGTTTGAAAAACCGGGCCTTTTTTTGAATGAAGGTCGCCCCCCGCCAAATGTTCTAAAACCTCCGCAGGTAAAAAAACTATGCTCCGTGCGGTCGCGGTACGATGTGAGATTTGTTTTGAAGTCACGTCAACCATGCTTGGGTTGCCTTGTTTATCTAAGTGTGTGAGCATTGTTTTAATTTCACCGATTATGTTTTGATTTCACTGATCACTATCTGACGTTCAGAACCGCCAAACTTTGAATACCTCTCCTTTTTTAAACTCATTTCTTTCCAATGGCAGTTCCATAAATGCATCGGTATCTGCTAAGTTAGCAAAATCTCCCGATCCGTTTCCCTCAACCGGCGTTGCCATAAGCTGGCAGTATTCATTAAAATGAAGTTTTACCTGCAAAAAGCACTTTAAAGGCTGATGAAAGCTATACCGATTGTTTAAAACTGCAAATAAAGGAGGTTTTTCATTTATACCAAGCGAGGCCTGCAACCACGGTAAAAAATACCTGTGGAGGCACATAAAAGTTGCCACCGGGTTACCCGGGAAAGCAAATACCAGTTTACCGTCATCGTGCCGGCCAAACCAAAATGGTTTACCGGGACGCTGCTGTACTTTATGAAAAAGCTGGTTCACCTTTAAATCGCTCAGCGCCTTTGGTATATGGTCAAACTTACCCATGGATACGCCGCCGCTCAAAAGCAACACGTCATAGTTTTCCAGGCAAATGGCTAACTGCTTTTTTATGGTCGCCGACTCATCCGGAATATGCAGCGTATCAGCCTCCAGGCCATGCTGCATTAAAACCGACCTAACAGTATAACTATTTGAGCGCCGGATCTGGTAAGCCGTCGGTGTTTCGCCAACGTCAACCAGTTCGTCACCAGATGAAATAATTACGACCTGTGGCATTTTTTTAACTCTTAATTCCGTCTCGCCAACCGAAGCCACAAGGCCAATAAGCGCCGGAGTCACACTTTGGCCTGTATTGGCGACAATATCACCCTGCTTTTTATCGTGACCTTTGTAATGAATCTGCTGTCCCCTCTTTATCCGATTGGTAACCAGTGTGGCTAAGCCCGCTCTTAATTCCAGATCTTCATAGCGGATAACAGTATCAGCTGATGCGGGTAACACTGCGCCGGTCATAATCTCCACACACTCGTTCTGCTCCTCTATTGCTGCCGGAGGATCTCCTGCAGCCTGGATAGCCCTGATACGAAAAGTACTGATTCCGCTTTCGATAGCATCGTAATTCACTGCTATTCCATCCATGGTCACCCTGTTAAATGGAGGTAAATCCCTGTCTGCCCTAATATTCTCCGCCAAAACCCTGCCTAAAGCCAACTCAAAAGGAACTATTTCAGCGCCGTAATCTGTAACCTGGGCAAGTATTATTTTTTCAGCTTCCTCAACAGTTATCATATCGCCTTAATTTTTTTAATATTTATCCGCCAATGGTAGCCATTGATTCGTGCACCCCTTTATGCAGAACCCTTAAATGCTCGGCCTCCCAGCCATCTTTTGCCCTGTGCCCAAAAGCGTCTGACAATGTTTTGTTTAGATTATCTTCCGTGATTCCCTGTCTGATCAAATCTTTAATATTCAATACCCCATCATCGTACAAACATGTTTTTAATGCACCTGTAGGTGTGATTCTGATACGGTTGCAGGTACCGCAAAAAGTACGCGAGTAAGCCGCTATTATACCTATACTACCCTTATGTCCCGAAATCTGGTAATTATATGATGTTGAATGCAAGGGATCGCCGATTTTTTTTATACCGGGATATTCACTGCTGATCTCCTCTAAAATCCGTAAATAATCCCATTGTAGTCCCCTGTAAAGATGGCTATCGCCGTTAAATGGCATTTCTTCAATAAAACGAACACTCACCGGCAATTCCTTTGTCAATTCAACCAATGGAATTATATCTTCAATATTTTTGCCATCCATCACCACTGCATTAATCTTCACTTCCAAATCATGCTTCAGCAACTCATCCAATGTCAGCATAACATTTGCGAACTCATCCCTGCCCGTTATCGCAAAAAAACGACCGGCATCCAAAGTATCCAGACTAAGGTTAACAGAACTCACCCCTATTTTTTTCAATTCAGGCACATAAGGCGCTGTAAGTACCCCGTTCGTGGTTATAGTAAGTTCTTTCAGCCCGTTTAATTGTCCAAGAGCAGTTAAAAACCGCATAATATCCTTGCGTACAAAGGGCTCACCACCGGTTATACGAATCTTTTCGATGCCCATTTTTACCAGCAGGGAACATGTTTGCAACATTTCCTCGTAAGTCATCAGTTCCTTGCGTGATAACCATTGAAGGCCCTCTTCGGGCATACAATAAAAGCAACGCAGGTTGCACCTGTCGGTCACCGCAAGCCGCAGGTAATTAATTTTTCGTCCGTGATTATCTGATAACAATTATTTATTATCTAAAATTTAAAAAAGTTCAATTATATCGCCAATGTAAAAGTAATTAATACAAATTAGTCCAATGTTGATTAAATGTACTTTTTCTGTTATTTTGACCCTTGTATTAATTAAATTACAACATTTATAATCATCTAAAGCAAATGCCGGGTATTATCATTCTTGCGGCCGGTTCATCAGGCAGGCTGGGTTCGCCCAAACAAAACCTGATTTACAATGGCCAAACCTTGTTACAGCGGGCCATTGAAACAGCAGTGGCATCAGCTTGCGGGCCGGTGATTGTTGTTTTGGGGGCGAACGAAAATGTAATCCGGCAAAGCATTGAGGACAGCAGGGCAACAATAGTTTATAATACTGACTGGCAGGAAGGTATGGCTTCATCCATCAGGGTTGGTATTACAGCGCTTAATAAAAGCCACCCGAAATCTGAAGATGTAATCTTAATACTCTGCGATCAGCCTTTTGTTGATACTTCCCTGCTAAATCAGCTTGTTCAAAAAAAATCAGCAAAAGGAATAATTGCCTGTGCGTATAATGACACCATCGGGCCGCCTGTTTTATTTGACGCCGCTTATTTTGATGAATTACTTTTGTTAAAAGGACAGGAAGGCGCTAAAAAACTCTTGATGAAATACCGGAATGAAGTTATTACAATGCCGTTCCCTTTGGGTAGCGTGGATATTGATACAGCGGAGGATTTTGCGAGGATATAGGAGATAAATTATTGCTTTTGTTTCGGAAGCGTTTTTAACAGTTCTTTTGCAGGAACAGATTTTACGTTACCTTTTCCGTCACTGATAACAAGGCTCTCATTATTTGCGGCTGATGTCTCGACTAATTTACGGAGTGCTTTGTTTACTCCATAAAGGACTTTTTCAGCAAATTCATCCAAATCTGTACTTTTAGTTTGAGCTATCATTACGTTGTGTTAAAATAGTGTTCCAAATATCGGTGTTAATTATTACTTCTCCAAATTGAGTTGAACCTTGAGCAATAGCTTCCGATGGTACCCCAACATTATTCATGCGAATCAAGGGTTAAAAGACAAGGTAAATAAAAGCAGCAGCAATTTTACCGAAGATATGTACGAGTAACCCATTGGTAGACCTGACCTTGCTGGCTCTTTGGATG
>JBIOHE010000250.1:0-6611 GCA_044448725.1 Sphingobacteriales bacterium
CCATTATAAGCGTGTATCTCGTTCAAATTGTTCTTTATTGGCCTCAATTAAGTAAGGATCGGTTTTTATCACCGGCAAAGGTATAAAATCGTAATGATTAGCGCTGATTACCGATTTATGCGATACCTGGCGCGGCCCTTCTATTACCCAATCCGAAGTTTTCTTTTTATCAAAACGGCAGGTATTGCATATAAATTCTTCCACCTCGCCATATTGGTCTTTACGTGCGGTTACACGTAATACCTCTTCGCCTTTGTACCATAAAGTTACTTTACCGTTGCATTTAGGGTGATCGCAATCGCGGTGCGCCTCAACCGGTTTGGTAAACCAAACACGGTTTTTAAAGCGGAAAGTTTTATCAGTTAATGCACCTACCGGGCATACGTCGATCATATTGCCCGAAAAATCATTATCGACAGCCTGCTGTATGTAGGTCGATATTTCTGAATGATCGCCGCGGTTCAACACGCCATGAATACGATGATCGGTGATCTGGTCGGCGGTGAAAACGCAGCGGTAGCATAAAATACAGCGCGTCATGTGCAGTTGTATTTTATCGCCGATATCTATTTTTTCGAAAGTGCGGCGGTCAAACTCATAGCGTGTTTTGGCCGCGCCATGTTCAAATGCTAAATCCTGTAAATGACATTCACCTGCCTGATCGCAAATGGGGCAGTCCAGCGGGTGGTTAATCAATAACATCTCTACAATACCCTTGCGCGCCTCAATTACTTCGGGCGAGGTAATGTTTTGCACTTCCATGCCATCCATTACCGCAGTGCGGCATGAAGCCACCAGTTTGGGCATCGGGCGCGGGTCTTTTTCGGACCCTTTGCTTACTTTTACCAAACAGGTACGGCACTTACCGCCGCTATCTTTCAGCTTGGAATAATAGCACATGGCAGGCGGAACAATATCGCCGCCTATCTGCCTCGCGGCATTAAGGATGCTTGTTCCCGGTTCTACTTCAATGGTTATTCCGTCTATGGTTACTTTAACTGACATTTTATATTAGTCAAAATTATATTTTCTTTTTATTCTGATTGAAAGCTTTAAATTAAATTACGAAAAACATCATCCAAAGCAAGTTCAAAACCTGGTAATATTGGTGTTATGATTTTATCTCCAAAAGTTAACGCCCGTCCATTGGTTGTAAATTTCCCATCCTTATTCAGGATATATCTTATTACCGCCAGCGAAATCGGATAAACCATCCAATATTCCTTTACGCCAAACTCTTCGTATAAATCGTATTTTATTTTTAACTCCTTTTTATTATTCCCGGCTGATAAAACTTCAATCATAATATCAGGAGTACCTAAGCAACTTCTTTGATCTGTCAATTTAGCCGGATCGCAAATTACGCACACATCAGGCTGCACGACCGTTATAACTTCGTCGTCGCCCTTTTCTTCCTTTACCAACCTGATGTCGAAGGGAGCGGCGAAAACTCTATGTGATTTATTCTTAAAAAAAAGGTACAATTCACTTGCTATGTTAAGCACTATAGTTTGATGGTTTCCACCTGGCGCAGGACTCATCTTAAAGATTTTGCCTTTAATCAGCTCCAAACGTTCCTCAAAACTCCACAGCAGATAATCTGCGTAGGTGTAAGTTTTGGAAAAGTCTAAATCATCAATATTGTCCATACCCAAAGTACTTCAAATTAACTAACACTTTCCGGTTGAGGCAATGGGTCGGCGTAATGTGCCAATCCAAAATTCCTTGTTACCGCTTCGGAAGCATTGCTTACGTGCCATTCAAATTCATCCCTGAAATGGCGGATAGCGCTGGCCACAGGCCATGCTGCCGCGTCACCCAGCGGGCAAATTGTATTTCCTTCAATTTTTTTCGATACTTCAACCAAAAGGTCCATATCGCTTGATTTTCCGTGCCCGTTTTCTAAACGGTGCAGTAGCTTTTCCATCCAGCCTGTACCTTCACGGCATGGCGAGCATTGCCCGCAGCTTTCGTGGTGATAAAAACGGGCGAAATTCCAGGTATTGCGTACTATACACTGATCTTCATCAAAAGCGATAAAGCCTCCGGACCCCATCATGGTGCCGCTAACAAATCCGCCATCGGCTAATGATTCGTAGCTCATCAGGCGAGGTTCGTTTTTTATAGTTTTGAGGAACAGGTTTGCAGGCAGAATAGGAACGGATGACCCGCCCGCAACAACAGCTTTCAGCCGTTTGCCATTGGCAATACCTCCGCAATACTCATCCGAGTATAAAAACTCTTCAACCGGCAAGCCCAGGTCAATTTCATAAACGCCTGGTTTTTTAAGATTCCCGCCTGCAGAAATCAGTTTTGTACCGGTACTGCGGCCAATGCCAATTTTAGCATATTCGTCGCCGCCATCGTTTACAATCGGTACTACTGCAGCAATCGACTCTACATTGTTTACTACAGTAGGGCAGCCGTATAAACCCGCAATTGCGGGGAATGGCGGTTTAAGGCGCGGGTTACCGCGTTTTCCTTCCAATGATTCTAACAGCGCTGTTTCTTCGCCGCAGATATAGGCGCCGCCGCCCGGCTGAACGTATAATTCCAGATCGTAACCGCTGCCTAATATGTTTTTACCCAAAAAGCCGGCGTTTTTTGCTTCGGCGATGGCTTTTTCAAGTATCCTGATCTGCGGCATCATTTCCCCGCGGACATATATATAGGATACTTTTGCCCCTAAAGCGTAGCTTGCTGTTATCATTCCCTCAATTAACAGGTGAGGGATATAAGTCATCAGGTAACGGTCTTTAAATGTTCCGGGTTCCGATTCGTCGGCATTACACACCAGGTAACGGGCTACCCCTTCGGGTTTAGCCAGGAAACTCCATTTCATACCGGTTGGGAAACCCGCACCACCGCGACCGCGTAAGCCAGACTTTTTAACTTCTTCCACTACATCATCGGGCGACATGGTTTTCAAAGCTTTTTCAACAGCAGCATAGCCGCCTTTTGAGCGGTAAACATCAAATGTGTTGATGCCGGGTACGTTGATGTGTTCTAAAAGTAATTTTCGTGCCATTACTATTAATATATTTTACCGGTTAATTTATAAGCGGCAATATGATTTCTAACGCAGGTTGACAAAACTAATACAGACATGAAACCCACAATTAATTTAGAGCTTTCTCTGATATTCCAAAACAGGAATAACAGAATCCCAATTATCAACGCTATATCCCAAATAATCAGTTTGCCTCTATTTTTCATTTAATTTGTACCTCACCTTAGTAAAACCTTTTGGTATGCCGGTAATGATTAATATGCCTTATTATACAACTTGCAAAAGCCACAACCACCAGAAAGTTTAAGAAAAACGGAGTTTGATCGAAGCTCCCATTTGCATAATTTATTACAATCACAGTCACAACTAACAAAGTATCAGTTACAATTAAAATTGTGCCGGTCATTCTTAATTCTTGCCTTTTTCTTTTAAATCTTTAATCAGTTTGTCAACTGAATCTTTGGTTAAATTTTCGTAAAACGTATATTCAGGTCCAATTTGCAAAACCGGTCCGAACCCGCAGGCGGCAAGGCATTCCACCCCGCGCCAGCTGAACAGGCCGTCGGCAGTAACTTCGCCTTCTTTAACGCCCAGCTTTTCTTCCAGGTAATCCATTATTTTTTCGGCGCCAACCAGGCAACATGGGCCTGTACGGCAAACTTCCAGTACGTATTTACCTTTGGGGTTTAAAAAATACATACTGTAAAAAGTGGCTACCTCATATACTTCAATATCCTGTATTTGCAGGTATCCGGCAACTTTATCCATTGCAGCGGCGCTCAGCCAGCCAAACTCCGCTTGTACAAGGTGCAGTATAGGCAATAAAGCCGATTTTTGCTTCCCAGCCGGATAGCGGCCCTTTACATCATCAAACTTACTGATCAGCTCCGGGCTAAATTCAACCGGCACCTGGGTTTCTTCAACTCTAAGCATCTAATTCTCCGGCTATAACGTTTAAACTACTCATGTTAATTATCGCATCTGATAACAGCATCCCGCGGCTCATTGGCGCATACATCTGGTAATTGATGAAGCTTGGCCTGCGGAAATGCAAGCGGTATGGCGAACGTCCGCCATCGTTTACAAGGTAAAAGCCCAGTTCGCCGTTACCGCCTTCAACCGAATGATAAACTTCGGTGGTTGGGGTTGGAATTTCGCCCATCACAATTTTAAAGTGATAGATCAAAGCTTCCATGTTGTTATAAACATCCTCTTTTGGAGGAAGATAAAATTCGGGTACATCCGCATGGAAAATATCCGAAGGTTCTTTTTCTATTTTAGCCAAAGCCTGTTCAATCAGGCGTAAGCTTTGCCACATTTCTTCCTGCCGTACCAGATAGCGGCTATATACATCGCCGTTATCACCAACAGGGACTTCAAACTCAAGATCGTCGTAAGAGCAGTAGGGGTTCATGGCCCTCACATCATAATCAACACCTGTTGCGCGCAGTATAGGGCCGCTCCAGCTATAACTCAGGGCATCTTCGGCGGTAACTGCTGCAATATCCCTGGTACGGTCAATGAAAATACGATTACGTTTGGTAAGATTTTCAAATTCCTTTAATACACCAGGGTATTCCTTTAAAAACTTGCGTAATTTTCTGAAAGCTATATCGTTAAAATTGCGTTCAAAACCGCCGATACGACCAATATTGGTAGTCAGTCGCGAGCCGCAGACCTCTTCGTAAATTTCGTAAATAGCCTCCCGGTATTCCATCACGTAGAAAAAACCTGTTGCAGCGCCTGTATCAACAGCCAGTACGCTGTTGCAGATCAAATGGTCGGCTATACGGGCCAGTTCCATAATGATGATGCGCAGGTAATCTACCCGTTTTGGGGTTTCAATGCCTAACAGCTTTTCAACTGTCGTATGCCAGCCCATGTTATTGATAGGCGACGAACAATAGTTCAACCTGTCGGTAAGCGGGGTGATCTGGTAAAATGGCCGGTGTTCGGCAATTTTCTCAAAAGCGCGGTGTATGTAACCAATAGTGGATACGCCGCTTACAATTCTTTCGCCATCCAGTTGCAGCACATTCTGGAATACACCATGTGTTGCAGGGTGGGTTGGCCCCAGGTTAAGGGTCGAAAGTTCGTTTTGCGGGTCGTTATCTGTATATACCGGATGGTTCTGCATTGCTGTTATCTTCCAAAAAAATAATCTTTTTTATCAACACGGTTAGGGTCTTCCAGCGGGTATTCTCTCCGCATAGGATGGGCAACCATATCGTCAACATTTAATATCCTGCGCAGGTCGGGATGTCCGTCAAAAATTACCCCAAAAAAGTCGTAGGTTTCTCTTTCCATCCAGTTGGCGCCATTCCATAACACGGTTGCGGTAGGGACATGCTCATCGCCGTCGTTCAAAAAAACCTTCAGACGAACGCGTACATTATTTACCAGGCTGTGTAAATGATAAATAACCCCGATAGGTTTTTCCAGATCGGGATAGTGGATGCCGGTAATGTCTGTTAAAAAAACAAACTGAAGTTCGGGGTCTGTTTTTAAATAAGTTAAAATATCAATAAGCTGCTCACGGCCTGTTTCGAGGGTTAATAAGCCAAAGGGTTCGCCAATCAAGGTCAGCTGGTTGTTAAACCTGTCAGTGATCTTTTTTAAAAGCGCTTCGTTTGTTAGTTTAGCCATTATAGTATTCCGTATGAAGCTAATAGTTTTTGGTATTCCGGTTCATTTCTGCGGCGTAAGGTTTCTGACTGCACCAGTTTTTGAATATCCATAAAGCCGTCGATAATAGCTTCGGGACGTGGCGGGCAACCGGGTACATAAACGTCAACCGGGATCACTTCGTCAATTCCCTGTAAAACAGAGTAGGTATCAAAAATGCCCCCGCTCGAAGCGCAGGCGCCAACGGCCATCACCCAGCGGGGCTCGGCCATCTGAATATAAACCTGCCTTAATACGGGCCCCATTTTTTTGGAGATAGTGCCCATCACCATCAAAAGGTCGGCTTGACGGGGCGAGAAACTTAAACGTTCCGCCCCAAACCTGGCCAGGTCATAGTGCGGCGACATGGTGGCCATAAACTCAATTCCGCAACATGAAGTTGCGAATGGTAATGGCCATAAAGAATATGAACGTGCAATGCCTATTGCTTTATCAAGCGAAGTAGCGAAAAATCCTGCTCCTTCTACGCCTGCCGGGGCATCAACTAATTGAATATCACTCATGATCTATTTGATACAAAAACCTATCCGTTTCAAGTCAAAAAAACATTTTATTAAGTCAAAAGTTTTATTATGCGGCTGTTTTGCTGATAAAACCAGGGCATTGACCCAATGAAATCCCGGTTAATACCGGATAATTTGACAGAACGATGAGGCAAATTTACAACAATTTACTATGTAACAATTACACTATGTTAAAGTAAATATATTTAGAACCAGTCTAAAGAGGCCTCACCTAAATCCCGCCGGTATGCCTCACCTAAATCCTCTCCAAAGGAGAGGACTTTAACTGCGCTTGTTGCGAAGTAAAATCAAAACTCCCTCTCCTTTGGAGAGGGCGGGGTGAGGCAAAAAAATATAAAATATAGCCCGCTTTCAATCGTCTCCCTTTGTAAGGGGTTTCATGTGTATAACGG
>JBIOHE010000251.1:0-6441 GCA_044448725.1 Sphingobacteriales bacterium
ACATAAAAAGCTTTAATTAAGTATTAGCATTATGGAACGGATAGTATTGGAAGTTGATGATACTGTAGGGAAAATATACAGGGGCATGAGCCGGGAAAGCAAGCAGCAGTTTAACCAAACTGTTAGCCTTATGGTTAAAAAAGCTGTTAATGATGCGACCTTTGCTGAATATTCAAAATTGCTTGATGATACAGGTAATGAAGCGGAAAGGAATGGCCTTACCTCTGAAATATTGGAAGCATTATTGGCTTAATCCCGCCCGTTTAAGCGTCCCGCTTAAATGATAAAGTTTTGAGCGTCCCGCTCAAGATAAAAGATGACAGGAAATTAGAATTGCAATCTTTGCTTCTACAGGTCGGTCTATAAACAGCAAAGCCGCTGAAAAGCGGCCTTTTTTGTTTATGACGGTTATGACAGTTTTTTTATCTCTTCAATGGAAAGTTTGGTGAATTTCGCTATCTGCTCAATAGGGATGCCATCCGCTTTCATTTCACGGGCAATAGCTATAGCTTCTTCATGCCTGCCTTCTTGCCTGCCTTCTTGCCTGCCTTCATGCCTGCCTTCATGCCTGCCTTCTTGCTTGCCTTCTTGCCTGCCTTTTTTTTCTGCCTGATCCAATAAAAACTCTTCGATACCCATAGTTTTACTCCTTTCTGTTAATATAGCGATCTCTTGTTCAAATTTATGAATTAAATCCTGATTTTCAAAACGTACATAATAACGTAAAAACGTCATCAGTTTTCTTATTTTATCCTTCGGTATTTGTTTGCCCAACAAACGCTTTGCCAGGTCGTATGCCTTTTCAAACAATTGCTCGTCCTTCATCCGCTGCCCTGATACGGCGAGTTTAGCTGTAAGTACAGCCATCGCAAAGGGGTTGTCGCTGGCTTCCAGTTCTGCATCATCCTGGTCGATAATTTTAAAGGTATTGTAGGCATAATACACCTTAGTGCCTAAAAACTCCCGTTCATAATGTTTGGGATAAAAATCTTTATTGGCATCGGCAAAGATCGCAAAAGCAGTAATGGGCTTGTTGTACTTATCCAATATCCGGTAATAATATTGGAACATGCGGCTGGCAAAATGCGGATCGGTATAGTTTTGTACTTCAATATGGATGAGTATCCACTCCTCTTGCCCGTTGGTTGTAAAAACTTTAACTAATTTATCTACATAGCGCGGGGCATAAGTGTCGTTTTCCGGGGGAAATAGCTGATCAAGTTCTTTATCCAGGTATTGGAATTTTTTACTAAAGTCAAATATTTCCTCAGCTTTCGGGAAGAAAAAGCGCAGAAAATCATCAAACAGATCTTCCAGTGCAGCTTTCCATAGCAGGTCGTTTCTTTTCATGGTTGTCGGGCTGGTAAATGTACAAATAACTTAATTCGAGTTGCTGCAAAAAAAAAACCGTTTAAGCGTCCCGTTCAATATGAAAAATGATAGGAAATCAAAATTGCAATATCACGGTTGCCCGTGTGAGACTAACTTGCGTTCACCGGGGCAGGTTTAACCCCCGTACTCCAGCGCTGCAAAAATATGATAATATTAAAATCGGCGATTGTTGTAAAAAAAACATCCGTAGGGGCGATCCCTTGTGGTAGCCCCGGTAGGCACGTGCCATCGCCTGTGAGAATTGCCGATATTATGATTACCTTTTTCAAATTTTCAAAATAAATAATGATCAGCCGGGGAGAACTTATAGCTCAGTTGTCAAATTCAATCGGGAAAAGAAAGGTGCTTGAACTGAGCCGTATTTTAGAGGAGCAGCATTTCGCTTTACGCGACCTGATCGACCTGACTTTTATTGACGATAAAAATGTCGCGTTCAGGGCTGCCTGGATATTGGAGAATATTTTTCTAAAGGACCCGCTACGCTATGAACCGGACCTTTCTTATTTAATATCGGGGATAAAAGAGGTAAAACATGAAAGTTGCAAACGGCACTATGCCAAAATAATGATGCGTATTACCGCCGAAAACGGCCCTGCAATCATCAAACAAAAGCTACAGCAAATTGACCTGGAACCGGTAGTTGAACAATGTTTCGACTGGATGATTGACCCAAAAGTAAGAGTTGCCGTAAAAGTTTTTGCAAGCGAAGTTTTGTTCAATTTAAGGGGACGGTATCCCTGGATAAAAGAAGAACTGACAGCCGAAATAAAATTCTTAATGCGGAACGGCCCGGCGGCAATTCAGTCGCGGGGACAAAAGGTGCTGGCCTCACTTAATTTGCCGTAAGTACATCGTCTGTCCTATCTAAGATGATGGTGCAGTTTTGCTTTTATTGCAGATACGCTGTCGTCCGCATAAACTCCGTAAGCATTAACCAAAATACCTTTTAAATTATATTTACGGGAGGTAACCGCGTAAATAATTGAAGTGTCATCGGGATTACTGGCGCCTTCAAAACGATAAAACTCATCTATTTCAAAATCGTCAGCAAGCATGTGAATGTCTTGAATGTGATCATCAATGGTGTCGCCGTCAAAGCTAAGGTTGGCGGTATAGCCTCTTTTCATCAGGTCGTTGGTGACTTCGACCAGGTTATTATAAGTATTCATAGTGACGGTCTGATTAAGTATAAACTTTATTGAATAACCAAAAAGGAAGGCTATTGTTTGGTTTATTAAGAACGTAATATAATTATATAAACTTGTAAAAGCATGAACTATTGTTTACTTTTCAATCAACAAAAAAAGATTTTAAAAAATCATAAAATGAAAAACGTCCAGTTTATTGTTGGAAAAACCCGTACCGGGTTTGATGCCTATAGGGAAGAAGACGGCAACAACTTAATTGCCACAACAGGAGCGGATATGGCAGAATTAAAGGCAAATATCATGGAGGCTTATAATCTTTATTTAGAAGATAAAAACGCACCTCCTATCAACTCCGACCAGATTACCATGCAATACGATATACCCTCATTCTTTGAATTTTATAAAGAAATAAATGCCTCCGCTTTAGGTAAGCGCATAGGTATGCACAAAAGTTTGATATCCGAATATGTAAACGGCAAAAGGAAACCTTCGGAAAAGCAGGTGCAAAAAATATTGGGCGGGGTAAAGGAACTTGCCAAAGAACTTTCGGCATTAAATTTGGCTTGAATAGAGTTGCTATTAGTGTCAATATTTAAGGAAACCTGTAATAAATGCTATTTTGCCAACAATTAAATCAATACTATATTTTACTATTTGTATATTTGAGTTATGATAAGGACAGTAGTCAAGCCCGACAATCAAAACATATCTATTAAACTCCCTAATGACTTTGTTGGCAAACAAGTTGAAGTGATAGCATTTACAATAGAAGAGGCTGATAATTCCACAACCACAGCCGGTAAGCCAGTCACCCACTTTGCCAGTGAAAAAATTTTAGCTAAAGATTGGCTGACACCCGAAGAAGATTTGGCATGGCAGGATTTATAAAGGGGGATATTATTGCCAGGGTTTCAAAAACACTCATTGATTTGTTTACGTAATATTTCGCCGTAAAAAAAGCGGTTAAGCAACAAAAGCCGCCCGAAAGCAGCTTTTGTTTATACATGGGGATTATTTTATTTTTACTGCGGTTTAGTGATTGACAAAAACCCAATCCACCACTCACCTCCCGATAGCTATCGGAATCAACTTAAGCAACCAATTCCGGTGCATTCAAAAACACAAACTGGTTATCAAACATATCCAGCCTTATCTTGCTGTCTTTATTCACCTTACCGGCTAATATCTGCTTTGATAATTCGTTCAGTATCTTTTTCTGTATCACACGTTTAAGCGGCCTTGCGCCAAATTGAGGGTCGTAACCTAACTGGGCCAGCCAATCCAGGGCCTCTTCGCTGGCATCCAGCGTTACCCCCATTTCGGCAAGGGTGTTTTGCACCTGTTTAAACTGTAGTTTAACAATGTCCGTGATCTCATCGCGGCTGAGCGGTGTAAACATGATGATCTCGTCAATCCTGTTTAAAAACTCCGGACGGATGGTTTTCCTCAGCAGCTCAAACAACTGGTTTTTGGTTTTTCCAATTATTTCATCCCTTTCACTGTCTTCCATATCCTGGAAATTATCCTGAATAATGTTTGATCCGATGTTGGAGGTCATAATGACGATGGTATTTTTAAAATTCACCACCCTGCCCTTGTTATCGGTTAGCCTTCCGTCATCCAAAACCTGCAGCAGGATATTAAATACATCAGGATGCGCCTTCTCTATCTCGTCCAGCAAAACCACGCTGTACGGTTTGCGGCGCACGGCTTCGGTCAGCTGCCCGCCTTCATCATAACCTACGTAGCCCGGAGGCGCGCCGATGAGCCTTGAAACCGAGTGGCGTTCCTGGTATTCCGACATATCAATCCGTATCATCGCCCCCTCATCGTTAAACAGGTATTCGGCGAGCGCTTTGGCTAATTCTGTTTTACCCACGCCGGTAGTTCCTAAAAATATGAAAGAACCAATTGGTTTCTTTTTATCCTGCAAACCTGCACGGCTACGGCGTATGGCATCGCTGATGGCTTCAATGGCTTCCTGTTGCCCGGCCACACGTTTGTGCAGCTCATCTTCAAGGTTCAGCAACTTTTCGCGCTCACTTTGTATCATTTTTGAAACCGGTATCCCTGTCCACCTCGAAACTACCCCGGCAATATCTTCAGCTGTCACTTCTTCTTTCAGCATGCGGCTGTCGCTCTGGTTTACAAGCAGGGCTGCCTTCAGTTGCTCAACTTCCTGCTGGGCCTTCACAATGGTGCCATAGCGCAATTCGGCAACCTTGCCATAATCGCCGGCACGTTCGGCCTGTTCGGCTTCCAGCTTATAATTTTCTATCAGTTCAACTTTAATATTAATACCATCAACCAGGTCTTTTTCGCCCTGCCACCTGGCACGCAGTGAATCCCGTTCGGCTGATATATTGGCAATCTCTTCGCTTAATTCCTTTACTTTTTTAGTATCCTTTTCACGTTTAATGGCTTCACGTTCAATCTCCAGCTGCATAATGCGGCGATCCAGTTCGTCAACAGCTTCGGGAACAGAGTCCATCTCCAAACGCAATTTTGAAGCCGCCTCATCCATCAGGTCGATGGCTTTATCAGGCAAAAACCTGTCCGAAATATAGCGTTGCGACATCTCAACAGCGGCAATAATAGCCTCATCCTTAATACGGACTTTGTGGTGGGTTTCGTAACGTTCTTTCAATCCCCTTAATATAGAGATGGCATCGGCAGTATCAGGCTCTCCAACCTGTACCATCTGGAAACGGCGCTCCAAAGCTTTATCCTTTTCCATATATTTCTGGTATTCGTTTAGGGTAGTGGCGCCAATGGCCCTTAATTCGCCACGGGCAAGGGCTGGTTTTAATATATTGGCAGCATCCATGGCGCCTTCGCCCCCGCCGGCGCCAACCAGCGTATGTATCTCGTCAATAAATAGAATAATTTCGCCGTCGCTCTGGGTAACTTCTTTTATTACCGCTTTTAAACGTTCTTCAAACTCACCTTTGTATTTTGCGCCTGCTATCAGCGCACCCATATCAAGGGAGAAAACTGTTTTGGTTTTCAAACTTTCGGGCACATCGTGTTTTATTATCCTGAAAGCAATACCCTCGGCAATAGCCGTTTTACCCACCCCGGGTTCACCAACCAGTATGGGGTTGTTTTTGGTACGACGGGAAAGGATCTGGATTACCCGCCTGATCTCTTCATCACGGCCAATCACCGGGTCAAGCTTGCCCGATTCGGCGTATTCGTTCAGGTTACGCGCATATTTGTTTAAGGCGTTATAGGTCGCTTCTGCATTCTGGTCGGTCACTTTGCTGTCACCACGTAAACCGACGATGGCTTTTTTAAGGTCCTTTTCGTTTACGCCGTAATCCTTCAAGGCACTGCTGGTTTTATC
Organism: Sphingobacteriales bacterium; assembly: GCA_044448725.1. Taxonomy (GTDB): domain Bacteria; phylum Bacteroidota; class Bacteroidia; order Sphingobacteriales; family Sphingobacteriaceae; genus Mucilaginibacter. The sequence continues at coordinate 5,887 of JBIOHE010000251.1, forward strand.
ATTAACCGCTAAAATGCCAAGCAAAATATGCTCTACCGAAACAAATTCATCCTTAAATTCTTTTAGATAAGAAGTCGCTTTTTGCAATACCGAATTTGAACCGGATGATAAATAAACATTGCTGCCGCTTACTTTCGGGAACGAACCGATCTGCTGATCGAGCGTTTCATTCAGGCGGTTTACGTTTACGTTTAACTTTTTTAATAAATAAGTGATCACATTTTCATCAACCAGTAACAAACCTTTAAGCAGGTGTGCAGGTTCAATGGCCTGCTGCTGGTTACCTGTAGCGATCTCCGAAGCCTTCTGCACGGCTTCCTGTGCTTTTATGGTAAAATTGTTAAAATTCATTTTTTTATGTGTTTATGTCAATAGGTAAAATTGGTCGATTTGGCAAAGAGGAATCAACCCAATCAACTTTATACAATCAAATCCCCTGCCAGTAACCGCTGTATGTTAAAATGTCGCAATAAAAAAAGATTGAACGCTATTTTGTCATAAGCAGGTATAAGTTGAAAGCAAGCACGTTATAATTATTATAACACACATATAGGT
>JBIOHE010000252.1:0-6428 GCA_044448725.1 Sphingobacteriales bacterium
AAATTATCCTTTCACAGAGAAAATATGTTTAAAACAAATGTTCAGGCATAAACATTTTTCTCCTTATCAGTAATATGGAACCTGAAAATAATATTTTGCCCCTGTGCAAAACAAGTAATTTTTTTATACTTTAGAACGTTTCCAAAACAGGAAAACATTTAGGGCTAAAAAAACGTATTATTAATGAGTTCTCATTTTTCAAAGATCCGGCAAATTCAAATTTAACCTGAAAAAAGCTGAAATACAATTTTTTAATAGTAGAAAGCACAGGGTTCCGGCGAAAACGCAATTTATTAAAGAATAAAATGATAAGATCATTTTGGGAAAAATGTCTTGGGCCGCCAACAGAATTCTCTTTAGAGGCGAAGATCTTTAACGCTATTTGTGTTACTTCAGCTGTCGGCTTATTTTTTACTGTTTTTCTTAATTTTCTGTTACGCATTCCACAATTAGTTATTTTAATGGCGTCGGTATTTGCCTGCGCTGTCCTCTGTTATTATTTTGCAAGGGTTAAAGGGAAATTAGTTAGTTCTATCAATGTTTATATGGTAGTCATTAATATCCTGTTAGCTGTAAACTTTAAGTACAATTCGGGCATTAACGGCCCTACGCTCTTAATTTTTGTACTATCCTATTTCCTTACAATTTCCATTGTACCCAAAAAGCAATATTGGTTTTGGATATTGCTTAATCTTTTAATTGTTTTAGCATTATTAGGCTCTGAATACAAGTTTCCGCATTTTATAACTGACACTTATAAAGATAATGAAAGCCGCTATATTGATTTTGGTTACACTTATGTTTTTATTGTGCTTTTTATTTTTCTGGTAACAGTATATGTAAGAAAAAGTTACTCTACCCAGCATCAGTTAGTGGAACAGAAAGCGGCTGAACTGGAATTTGCAAACGAAACCAAAAACAAATTATTTTCTATACTTGCGCATGACCTGCGGTCGCCCTTAGCATCTATTCAAAATTACCTGGAGATATTGTCGGAAATTAAACTGGATGAAGATGAACGGTTATCCATAAATAAGAGGCTTTTAAATTCGACGCAGAACACACAGCAAATCCTTTCAAATTTACTTTTATGGAGCAAATCGCAAATGGAAGGGACCAATGTAAAACTGGTTAATGTGAACCTGAACGATGTATTGCAGAGCACATTACAAATACAGCAGACATTGGCCGCCGAAAAAGGCATTCAACTAATTAACCAACTAAAAAACCCGGTTTCAATTATTGCTGATGCTGATATGCTCCAGTTGATCATCAGGAATTTGATTAATAATGCTATTAAGTTTACAGACCCCGGTGGTGAGATCATTATTTCAAACGAAATTATTGGCGGTGACTGCCGCATTATGATAAAGGATAATGGTACAGGTATTAATTACGAACAGCAAAACAACATATTTTCATTAAAAGCAGAAACAACTTACGGCACAAGAAACGAAAAAGGCGTCGGGTTGGGCCTTGTTTTGTGTAAAGAATTTACCGAACTGCAAAACGGCAAAATAACATTTGAAAGCGTACCGGGATCGGGAACAACATTTCATGTAAGTTTTAAGCTGGCCGGTAATATCAATAAAACAGATGTGAGCGAAAAAGGGGAATTTGTTAGCGGACCCTGATTGGATATTTTTATTTCATACGGTGGGCGAAGGGTTTATTTTAAAGCGCTTTTAAAAAACTCCACGGCTGATTGACCGACCCTCTCGTGTACCTGGCGCCTGTTTACAGAAACATCGTCCGTAAAAATAAAGGGCGCCTGCCTTTTATACGCATCAGTAGCTTCATTCAAAAATACATAATGCCCGATTTTCCCTTCTGTCACCATTAATTTCGATCCTTTTATCAGCTCATGATAATGTTTTGCATTGGTTTTAACCGGGGCAATGCTGTCACTTTGAGCACCGACTATGTAAACCGGACTTTGTATAGCTGCAAATTGTTCTTTATTGACAAATCCTTGCCCGATGGCCGGGCAAATGGCAAAAAAAGCCTTTATCCGGCTGTCTTTTAACGGCGGGCTGCTATTAAATGACCGGGCAACCGAATTGGCATCTATTTTACTCATCAGGTTTGGGAACTCCGGAATGGCGGCCTCTTTTTTACCGGCCGGGGTATTGAGGTAAACTTTAAGGGCATTCAAATCAAGCTTGCCGCCGGCAAGTGCAATAACCGTATAGCCGCCTATCGAAAATCCGGCAGCGCCAATCCTGGCTGTATCAATCCTGCTGCCAAACAATGTTTCCTTTAACAGAGCAGATAAAGCATAGCTGATATCAAGGGGCCTGCGCCAGGGCTCAATAAAATCGGCCGCGATCTTGTTGTCGTAGGTATTTCCATAATGATCGACGGCAGCTACTATGAAACCGTTTTTTACCAGAATATCGGCTAACCATTCAAGCGTCATGCGCCCTCCTCCGGTTCCATGGGATATCAATATCAATGGAAATTTCATATCAGAAACAGTCGCGTTCCTTACGGTCGGGATATGGATAAACGGATAGTTTCCATCAGACTTTTGGGATGGCACATCTGTAGTTGAATACCATACTTCGGTTATAACCGGCCGGTTGCGTGCCGTATCCATAAAACGGAAAGTTCTTTCGCCTATATTTTGTGCAAAGCCCTGCTGCACAAAAAAAGATAAGGTTGAAATAATAATTGCCCTGGTAACTAAAACTGATCTGCACATATTAATTGATTAATTTATGTTACAAAACAACCAATAATCCTCACCAATATTATTGACAAAAGTCAATAAAAGCCGGAAAGCCCGAAAGACTAAAAAGTTCTTTCGGGCGGTTGTTCATTCCTGTTTTAATTCAGCTTTCTGATTTTTCAATTTTCGAATCTCCCGGTTTTTCAACCTGCTTAATGTTTCCTGGGAAATCCCTAAATAATCGGCCACGATTTTATTGGGTAAGCGCTGGATCAGCTTTGGATTTTTTTTCATCAGCATAGCATACCGATCTTTTGCATCCATGCTTATCAAACTCTCTATACGGAGAATAGCTTCAATATAGTCTTTTTCCAAACCTATCCGGATCATTCTTTCCCAACCGGGAACAACGTCAAGTAAAGTATGGTAATCCTGGTAGCTGATCATTAATAGCTGGGAAGCTTCCACACTTTGAATCGACGCCGCTGAAGGCTGCCTTAATATAAAACTTGGAAATGCCGTCCCTACACCTCCCTCAAATATCAAAAACCGTGTTGATTCCTGCCCATCGTCGCTTAACAGGAAAATCCTTAAACAACCTTTAACCACAAAATACAGGTATTGGCTAACTTTTCCCTTTTCCAGCAACAGCTCGTTCTTTTTGGTTATTTTAGACTTAAAATGACTCAAAACAAATGCCCATTGCTCATCGGTCAGGGTTAAATGAGCAGCGAGATTATTTTTTAAGATTTCGAACATGGTTTTGATGTGTCAGGCGTTTCCTTAAAAATTCACATTTAGTGAAAGCATTATAAATATATACCTTTAACACTTAATTATAAACATAATGGCACAAAAAGTTATAACGGTAAATATCAATGTTTATGAACAATCTGTTACCAACCGGCATTCGGCTTACGAAATAAGTTATGTAAACAAATACCTCGATGACGGCTGGGTAATTAAAGAGATCATCCATAGCCCCACAGCAGCTGCGGCATGGACAAATATTACTTTTGTTTTGGAGAAGTAAATTTAAAAATAAGCACGAATGGTCACGAATGAGGTCGAATTTTCACGAATGGATGCCGGACTACTTATTTATGTGCAATAAGTGGGTATTGATAGTGGTTGCTCATTCGTGAAAATTCTATCCTATTCGTGTAAATTCGTGTAAATTCCATTCGTAAAAATTGTTGTATATTCATTTTTTTAACCAAATTATAAGTATATGAAAACCTGTATTTTATTACTTTTTACGGTTCTTTTTACGGGCTATACTTTTGCCCAGGAGGTGCCGGCCCGTTGGGACGAACTTGTTGCCAGTGATTTCCCAAAAGCTTTGGAAAAATCGCACAAAACATGCATTCTGCCAATTGGCATCCTTGAAAAACATGGCCCGCATTCGCCTATCGGTACCGACCTGATCCATGTACGCGAATGGGCGGCGCATGCTGTAAAAGAAGAATATGCCGTTGTTTTCCCTGATTACTTTTATGGACAGATCAACGAAGCCCGCCACCAGCCCGGCACTTTCGCCCTGCCAAGCAAGGTGATATGGGACCTGCTCGAAGCTACCTGCGACGAAATTGCGCGCAATGGGTTTGACAAAATTATTATCCTTAACGGGCACGGCGGTAACCCGGAGTTTCTGCATTTCTTTATGCAATCACTATTAAATAAACGGCACAATTATGCAGTTTATCTATACGAACCAGACAGGGATACAGCTTACGCTAAAGAATATGTAAAAAGGCATAAATCTGACCTGGCAACTGACGAGCATGCCGGCGAATCAGAAACCGCTACCTTGCTTTATTACCGGCCCGACCTTATGCGCATGGACAGGGCTACGGACCAAAGTGGCGCTAACCAGGCCCGCCTGCCTTTATCTGATTTGTACACCCCCATCTGGTGGTATGCAGCCTACCCTAATCATTATGCCGGAGAGGGCGCCAAGGCAACAACCGAGTTTGGCAAATTTATAAGCAACCACGAAATAGCATCGTTTGTTAAAGCATTGAAAGAAGTGAAAGCCGATACAAAAACCCTGACCTTGCAAAATGAGTTTTACGACCGGGTGGATAATTTGGGGAAACAGTGAATTGGGTGAGTGGTTGATTAGGCGAGTGGTTGATTGAGTTGATTAGGTGAGTAGTTGATTAGGTTGGACCAACTACTCACTTAATAAACTACTCACCCCCAAACTGCTTTTTCGACAGTTTTGATTTTACCAGGTTGTACGATTGGGAAATATAATTCTCCCATTTTTCTTTATCGAACAGATTTACTTCTTCCACCAATATCCATTTATGTCTGGCGGCGTAAGGCGCGGGTATAATTCCTTTTATACTTGTCAATTCGCCGAATTCTTCATCACTTACTTTAAATGAAACTTTCAGCGGCGTATTAAGTACGGCAACACAAAACATTTTTCCACCAACCATAAAACATAGGTCATCGCCCCATTTTATGTCTTCCGTTACCAAGGGAAGGTTCTTACAAATATTTCTGATAGTTTCAATATCCATTTTTACACCTTCCTGATTAATTAATTCCCGCCCGACAAAGCCTGTAAATCAGTGAACGACATCGGCTGGTATTCCTTTGTAGCGCTGAAAAAACCAGGTGGTATTGCTGTTTCTTTGATTTCTTCAATTTCCGCATTGATCCTGATTCCCCGGTTAAAGGTTACAAACAGGACGGGCACCCCGCCGAATCCACTCACGGGTTTGCTAATCGAATTTGGGGGCATATCAATATCATTGGTGACCCATATCTCGTAACTTTCCCCGTTTTTGGCGTTTGTAGCGGTAACTTTATAACAATTATACCCGTCAATAATTTGCTTTTCATTTCCTGTTACAGCTTTAAGGTGCGGATTTTCCGCCTTTTCCTCCTCCACCTCTGCCGGGGTCATAACAACAACAATTTTTTTTGATGTTGCAGGCAACTCAACAAGCAGGCTATGAAAGTTGGCTTTAAAAACCGAAACTCCTTTAACAATGGCACTCCCCTGTTTAATAGTAGCCGCTGTTGAGTCGCCTCTGAAATAAAAAGTGATTTTTTTTGGCAGCTGGTCGGCATATTGCAGCTGGACAGCGTTTAACTCGTAACTTACATTATAGGTCACAATGCCTTCATTTATTTTTTTCTGGGCGCTTACTTTGTAAACTGCCGCGACCAATAATAAAATCAGCAGGGTTATTTTCTTAGTTATTTCCATATCAAAATTTGGTTAACTAAAATAGCTCCTCTAAAATTAAGGAGATTTTAAAATATCAACAATAAATTCCCCTTTCAATTTATAACGCCAATTGTTTTAAAATACGATATTTACCCCAACCAATAAAAAAAACACATTGACTGATTTAGCCATAGCGGATATTGTTTCAAAGTTTAAGGCAGATGGCGATTTCGTATCTGCCAAGCCATTTGGGTCGGGGCATATAAACGATACCTACCGGATTATTACCAGCACCGGTAATAGTTACCTGCTTCAAAAAATTAACCATTTTGTGTTTAAGGACGTGCCCGGCCTGATGAACAACCTAATAAATGTTACCCGGCATTTAAAAGAAAAATTAAAATCTATCCCTGGTTCCGATCCCGAAAAACAGGTATTGACATTGATTGAAAATAACGATAACGGTTATTTCACTACAGATGCATCGGGCAATTACTGGCGCGTTTTTCTGTTTTTAGATCACACCAAAAGCTACGACCAGGTACTGACAGAAAAACAGGCTTTTGAGGG
>JBIOHE010000253.1:0-6417 GCA_044448725.1 Sphingobacteriales bacterium
ATTAATATAGTAGGCGAGTTTTTGGTGACCAATGCTCAAATTGGCTATGTGATCACCGATGTAAATACAGGTTACGACCCTGAAGTTTTAAATGAGCTTAAAGCCATTGCGCATACCATAAAATTCAGGTTGTTATATTAGGTCCATGGACCATGGTCGATAGTCCATGGCTATAGTTTGTAATTGAAATCGAATCTGTAAAAAACCATCGTCTATGGACTATTGCTGTATCAGGCACATAGACCATGGTCGACAGTCCATGGCAAAAATTTGTCATTTAAACCAAATCCTTAAAAAACCATGGTCTATGGACTATCGACCATGGACTATAATAACTAATGCTCCTTAAACGGCACCACCAATACAGGCACTTCCGAATGGCGCACCACGTGTTCGGCAACGCTGCCCATAAGCAGACGGTCGATACCGGTGCGGTTATGGGTGCCTATTACTACAAGGTCGGCTTTAAATTCTTTGCTGCATTTTACGATGCCGTCGGCGGTCGAGCCATATTCGGAAAAATGAGTCACTTTCATATCCCCGGCAAATTTTTTTATGGTGCGGTCAACTATAGTTTCTGATTGATTTTTTTGAATGTCCAGCAATTCCATCTCTTCAATTCCGCTTCCCTGCATAGGCATCCCCATTATCGGGTCGGCGCTCGAAGCCATTTGCGGCAACATAGCTGGTTCAACAATATTTACAAGGCCAACGGCTGCATTAAACTTGCGTGCAATATCAAAACCGTATGCTGCGGCATGTTCAGCATAAGCGCTGTCGTCAATAGCGATAAGTATTTTTTGGATGATCATGATTGTAAAGGATTTATTTATAAAGATAGTAACAAGTTTTATGCGATATGGTTTTGTATAGATAAATTTTACATTAATTATCCGGTTAAAAAAGCTTCCGTCAATATTTGTTTAAGGCTTTAACTTATTTAACCGAAACCCCAGAGTAAACTGAAAAGTGCCGTTACCATAAGTATGGCTGCCAAAACCCGAAGTAGCCTGGTACCCGCTCAGGCTTTTCAAATAGGTGGCTTCGATGCTTAGTCGCTTAAATTGAATATTTAGCCCTCCCGAAAAGCCAAAATTTAGTTTTTGGTCGTACTTCGTGGCGTTTAATATGCCAGTTACTTTGGCATAATAGGCGGAATCGGCTTTTATACCTGCCGGTTGCAGGGTGCTGCTTGCATAAACCTGTTTTACAGGGAAGTTTAACACAGGACCAGCCATAACGCCTATATTTCCTGTGACTTTATAACGTATGTAGATGGGAACATTGACAGCGTAGCGCTTCCATGAATCCGTAATCTTTAACGTTTGTCCCGAATCTACCTTGCTTTGGTTGGCATGGGTGTAGGCGCCGGTGATGGTTTGCGGACCGAATATTTGTACCTGTGAATTTATTCCCCACTTACTGTTAAGGTTATAGGTGCCATAAAGGCCAAAATATAAATCGACCGGCAAGCTGCCGTAGAAATTAGAGTTCTGGTTTTTAGGTGTAAAACTGCCTGATGAGTTAACTCCTGCCAAAAGCCCCCAATCGATATTTAGCGGCGATGGATTCTTTGAACCGGTTTCTTTGGCGTTTTTTGTTTTCACATTGGTTCTGCTATTGCCCTGCAAACCATTTGATAATTGTTTTTGAATTGCGGCAAAATCGGGAACCCGTATTGAAAGGGGCTGAAAGCTATTGCCCCCTCCATTAAAAACTATTGGAGGGGCTGATGAAAACAAAGCAGGAATCTGTGGATTATCACCTTCTTTGTCCGCTATATTTTGTTTAATTTCATTAACAAACGGGTGGTGATTTGCCGACCGGCCGGATCGCCCCGGAACCTGCAGGTTATGATTTGTGTTTACAACTGACCCAGCGCTATTTCTTCTGACGCTTTTATCGCCAGACAGTAAATCCCTGTGTGTTAATTTATTACCTGCCAATGAAGCCCCTGCCACTTTATTGCCACTATGAATATTCATGGCAGGAGTAACGGCCGATTGATTATTATTTGGACCATTCGCCGCAGTGAGCTTGTTTTTGCTGACCGATACTGCTGAATTTTTATCCGGGAGTTTGCCTGCTGAAGTATTTGTTGCAGACTTTTCACTTAAACCCGGTTTTACTATTCCGGCTTTTTGCGTCGCAGCCTGCAATGGTGCCGCCAGCAGGCTGTCTTTAATCCTGTTTGCTGTATTGCCGGCGCTGGTTGAATTGGGCACGCCTGAAATTGAAGCGCTTTCCTTATGCAAATAGGTTTTATACTTTTGGTGATTGTTGTAGGTATGATGTTTATTTAATTCCATTACATTGGTAACAACATAGGTCATAGCTGCAGCCGACAGGGAAACAAACATTACAGATAACAATTTAAACCGTTTTGACTTTGCTGGCTTTTCACTGTCCGTAGCAATAACCGGCATTTGCTGGTCTAAAAGCGCCTGCATGTCGAGCCAGTCGGCTTGCTGGTCATCTGTTACCGGCAACCCGCTTCTCATTTTTTGCCAAAGCTTAAGGTATTTGAATGAATTTTTCATTTTGCTTTGTCCCTCCTTTCATTTGGCAGGCAAGCGTTTTTTTCGGATGTTTCAAGCATTGCCCGCAATTGCCTTTTAGCTTCGGACAGGTGCCAGCGCGATGTGCCCTCGCTGATATTTAATTGCTCGCCTATTTCTTTATGCGTAAACCCATCCAGCACCGACAAATTAAAAACTGTTTGGGTTGATAGGGCCAACGTCTTAATATGGCGTAGAATGTCTTCGAAATACAGTTTTTCCAAAATTTCAGGGGCAATAAAAAAATCGTCTTCATCCTTTTCTGAAAACATCACCCTGTCGAATTTTAATTCAGCGCGGCATAAATCAATTGATGTATAAATCATGATTTTTCTTATCCATCCACCCAATTCGCCCTTGCCTGTGTCAAAATCCTTTATGGATTTAAACACTTTTAAAAAACCGCTGTTAAAAGCCTCTTTAGCAAGCATTTTATCAGGCAAATAGCTATAACAAACCCGTAACATATCGGCATGAAACAGTTTGTACAAGGCTTCCTGAGCCTTGCGGTCGTTATTTATACAGCCTGTCACCAGCTTTTCAGCTTGTTTTTTAAAAAGGTTCATTCAAAAAGCCATGTCCTCATACGTAGTTTTTATTTTAAGAGGTTGCGGGAAGTTGTAGAGGTTGTAAGGGTTAAAATTACAATTACAACCCTTACAACTTACTACAACATTTATAACCTTTACAACTTCTTACAACCCCTTACACTACCCCTACCTGTTAATTTGTTTAGGCGCTATTAAAACCCCCGAGGTATAGTTCCAGTTAAAGGTAATGGTTGTTGCGGTTGCAATTATACTTCCTGTGTAAGTAGTACCATTTAATGTTACCGATAACGGGAAAGTTCCGTTTTGCAAAAGCCCCGGCTGATTTTGCGTAAAATTTATTACGGCAGCTATCGGGCTTTGGCCGATTACGCAGGGACTTGGCTGTATTACCCTGATAAAGTTTATGCCAAAGCTATTGTTTTTCAGGCTGTCTGCAACAGAAAGTACGCTGTTTCCGCAATAGGAGTTTTTAGTTTGGGCAACAAAGGAAAGATAGGTTGAGTCGGCAAGGGCATTGTTATAAAAGTGCGGCACCAGGGTGATCTGATCACCGGTCAGTGGCAGGTAATTATAGCTGATCACAGGATGATACAACGAATCACTTACGGTAATTGATGCCGTGGCGGCTACCCCGTTATCTGTTGTTTTAACCTGGTAAACCCCTGCTTTTTTGAAAAATATTAATGCGCGGTTTTTTTGGGTGATCAGCGAATCAAAGCCCGAAGGCGAGACACTCCATCGGATGGAGTCGGTGGTTTTTGCACCAACCAGTAACAGGGTATCAGGCTGTTTTATATCCACTTTATATGCGGATGCCACCAATTGCCCTTTTTTAGCGCCTCCCAATCCACCCAATTCACCAAATTTATTGCATGCAGAGATAGCAAATAAGATAAATAATAGGGATAGCGGGTAATAAATTACGTTTTTCATGTTTTTAAATTTAAGATGAATATTCTTTTTTATTACATCATCGCAATAAAATATGTAAACGTTGGGTGTTAAGGAAAAAAAGCAGAAATTTTTAAGTCTAAAGTCTGTTTTCTTTTTTCAGCCAGTGTTCCTGCTTCTGTATTAATGCCAAAACTTCCTACATTTGACCATGAATTTCTCACCCGAAATAGAAGACCGACTGGCGCGTCTCCAGGAAAAATACGAAGCTATGGGCCAGGATATGGTATCGTATTTAGATGGTTTGCTCCATGCCGATTTTCTAACCTATTGGGATTACATTCACCTGGATACCCTTTTAAGCCTGCAAAACCCCAAAACTCCCTTCCCGGATGAACAGATCTTTATTATTTATCACCAGATCACGGAGCTTTATTTTAAACTGGCACTGCATGAATGTAAACAGATAACCGGGGCGCCGGATTTAACCGCCGAATTTTTTACCGCCAGCTTAAAGCGCATTAACCGCTATTTTGAGGCCCTTACCCAGTCCTTCGAAATTATGGTTGACGGAATGGAAAAGGAACAGTTTTTAAAATTCAGGATGTCCTTGCTGCCCGCAAGCGGTTTTCAATCGGGACAGTACAGGCTGATAGAGATATATGCAACGGATTTTATCAACCTGGTAGCCCGCGATAAGCGTGAAGAACTGGCAAACGCGGCAATTGAGGACCAGTTTGAATACATCTACTGGAAATTCGGCGCCACCGAATTGTCAACCGGCAAAAAAACGCTAACGCTAAAACAGTTTGAAAAAAAATATGCCAAAAGCTTCATAGAATTGGGCAAGGCAAGCATCCAAAATAATTTTAATGCATTATACCTGCGGCTTAAAGCAGCATCAAAAACAACAAGTGAACTTGCGGGTGAATTACGTCAGCTGGATATAAATGTAAATGTGAACTGGCCGCTGGTACATTATAAATCTGCCGTGCGTTACCTTAACCGCGAACCGGAAGAGATAAAAGCAACCGGCGGCACCAACTGGCAAAAGTATTTGCCCCCAAGATTTCAGAAACGGATATTTTATCCGGGGTTATGGAGTGAAAAAGAGGTTGAAGACTGGGGAAAAGGTTGGGTGGAGAAGGTTTTGAAGGAAGTCCCGTAGCAGAAATTTACTTAACTAAATAAGCTTGGGTTTATTTTCTGAACTTCGATGAATACCTGATGCAAATGACTAAAATCAGCATCGGTAGTTACCCGTTTTAAACCAAGCAAAGCGGCTGTTGCAGCAATCCACAGATCATTTTTACCCATGTTTCGCGGGGTGGCAAAAGGATAACCGGCTATGCGGGGATTGCGCCGTTGTGAATAGGCATCGATTTCGGCATAGGTATTTGCCATGTTTTCATTAATATCCACTACAACTATATCTTCTAATAGTTCATCAAGAGATTGTAGCCGGCTTGCTCCCCAATTATTTTGAAGTACAAGAGATTTTAATTCGCCGATAGTCGTAACCGATGCGAAGATCTTCTTATTATCAGGATTAATGATTTTTAAGATTTGTTTGGCACGTGCACCTTTGCCCAGATTCAACAGAATATTGGTGTCAAATAAAAGGTTCATTTACTTTCTTTCAACATCTTTAATGCTGTTTCAACCTCTTCGTCTGTGAGGAAAGCATCTTTAGGTAATTTCTCTAACCGTTTTACGATATTCTGTGGGTTTTTACCCATCTTATCAGCGAAGGCCGTAGTACCACCGGCTGCTAATATTTCATCAATGGAATATGATTTAAGATTAGCAAATGGACGTTGTTCCCCGTTTGATATTTCAATGTTTCTTTTGCCCATTATCAGTTCCTTTCTAAATTAACCAAATTTACAAAATATTTTGCGGGTTGAACCTGCGGAATAGAAATTTTCAACTATTAACCATGAACTATGAACAAAAAAATCACTAAATTGCCATTTTTAGAATTTTAATACAGAAAGGCCATGACTGAGACGCTGGACATCAAAATCACAAAAACCAAACATTCCCGTTTAAACGAAACGGATTTTAACAACCTGCAATTTGGTAAAACATTTTCGGACCACATGTTTGTGGCTGATTATGCAGATGGCGAATGGAAAAATTTTCAGGTCGTCCCTTACGGTGAAATTGGTTTGAGTCCGGCTATCGCTGCATTGCACTATGGCCAGGCATTTTTTGAAGGGATAAAAGCATATAAACATGCCGATGGACAGGTTTCTGTTTTCCGTCCGGAAAAGAATGCGGCGCGTTTTAATAAATCGGCTGCTCGTTTATGCATGCCTGCACTGCCCGAAGAAATATTTTTACAAAGTATTGCCGCCTTGGTTGATATTGACCGTGAATGGATACCTTCAAAACCGAACCATTCATTATACATC
>JBIOHE010000254.1:0-6416 GCA_044448725.1 Sphingobacteriales bacterium
CAATTTTGTTAATGCTGTTACGAAACTCTTTTTTATCATTTCGTGGCTTTCATCTAAAATAATTACTTCAGCATTTTTTAGTTTTGAGATAAATCTGTCACCGATCCGGGGCGGAAATGATTTATCGCGTTTGCCAAATATAAATATGCTTTTTATGTTTTGTTGTTCAATCGCCTGTAGTAATCGATGTTCGTCCGTTTCTAAAAAGCGAAAATAGGTAAAGCATGCATAAAAATTAAACCGGAGTTCGGGCGTGCCGATTTCACTGTACAAAATTTTATAATCATCGCTGTTTATAAATTTAAGCCTTTTGAAAAATTTAAGCATGCCTGTTAATGCATTTTTACTCAGGGCTATTTTTTCTAAAATTTTATTACCTGCTTTGTTTTTACTGAAAAACGGAATAAGCGTGCCGGGGTTTAAACTTGACGGCGCCGCAACAATATATTCATCTACAAGCGATGCTAACTCTTCAACAATAATAGTTGCAAAATGGGTGCCCATGGAATACCCGATTACCGAAAACCGGTCTATCCCTTCATGCCCGCAAAAGTCGGCAAACAGGGCAGCCAGTTCTTTCTTGCTGATGCCTTTTTTAATGGCCTGCAAGCTTTGATCCGTTAACCTGGTTTCTTTATGAAAAAACAGGTCGAACCCGTAAAAGGTATATTTTGAACCCAGCGTGGTTTCTAAAATTTTAAATTGCTTGCCATGCATCCCATAACCGTGAAAACACAGCATGTTTTGCTGCCCTTCGCCAAACTTATAATAATGAAGTTTAACCAGCTCATTTTCAAAATAATGATTGGTCATAATGCCTGTAAATTGGTATTAATTAAAGCTATCGCCCAAACATAATCACCATCATGCGAAATAGTTAAACTTATTTTGAAATCTGCCTGATCTTTATGGATAGTAACATGGGGCTGTCCGGCAGGTTTGTCCCGGCTTATTTCAATTTTTTTCCAGCCCAGGGTTGATGCATCAATTTGCTTTATTGCCTTGTAAACCGCTTCTTTTGCCGCCCATGTGGATGCATAACGTAGTAACGAATCGTCAAACTGATCGCAGTAAGCTATTTCATCGGGGGTATAAACCTTGTTTTTGAAGAGGTCATTGAATGACGCATTAAAATCAGGAATAAAAACAAGATCGTTTCCTGCTGCAAAATTTTCAGCAACAACAAACTGTTTAAACGTTTTTAAAATTTCATTCTCCATCAACACCAAGCCCCATAATATTAAAGCCGCCATCAACAAAATGAATATTGCCGGTTACCTTTTTTGAAAGGTCTGAGAAATAATAAAGGGCAGCATCCCCAACGTCGCCGGCATCAATATTCCCAAGCGGGGCGGTAAATTTTCCGATTTTTCTTAAAGCACGAACACCTGATATAGCGCCGGAGGAGGTTGTCATTACCAGGCCTGCGGAAATAGCGTTTACTCTTACCTTTTCATTCCTGAAATAACTGGCCAGGTAAAGCATGATGTTTTCCAGCGCTGCCTTATTTATAGCCATACCAGCGTATGCAGGGAAAACCCTTTGCGACGCATTATATGTAAGCGTTAAAATGGAGGCGTTTTTTGCCAATAGAGACTTTGCGACCCTGCTGATTCTCAACAGCGAGTAGGCACTTATGTTAAATGAATCCATCAAATCCTCAAAGGGGATATCCAGATAGGAGGGAGCCGACTCATCGCTTCCGGGTAAAGTATAACAC
This sequence comes from Sphingobacteriales bacterium, assembly GCA_044448725.1. GTDB lineage: Bacteria > Bacteroidota > Bacteroidia > Sphingobacteriales > Sphingobacteriaceae > Mucilaginibacter. The sequence continues at coordinate 1,721 of JBIOHE010000254.1, forward strand.
ATTACCTGCTGGCTACCGAATGCAACGCCATGTAAAACATAGTCGATTGGCCCGGCAGTAGTGTACACCATTTGCATAAAGGCTGTTATTTCAGCTTCGTTCCGCACATCAACCGCGGCAGATAAATGGCTATCCATCCCGTTTTGCTGCATTAAAAACAAAACTTCATCCTTTGTTTCGGGGACATAACTCAAAGCAACTTTGCAACCCGACTGATGCAGTTTTACCGCAACTGAATAAGCGATAGAGCTTTCGTTACGTACACCAAAAATTACAGCAACTTTATCTTTGTTATTTATCATCTAAATATCCCTTGAGACCATCATAGCACTGTTTGTACCGCCAAACCCATAATTTAAACAAGCCACACGGTTAATTTCTTTAGAAAAAGCTTTTTGCGGAATAAGGCCCCTGTAAGCAGCCAAAGGCTCCTTCGGGCCAGCCCAGCTTTCTGTTTTTTGAAAATTCTCCAGTTCGGGGTTTAGGGTAACCGAATTTAAACAAGGTAATACCATTTGCTCCCGGAGCATTAGCAATGCGGTAATAAACTCAACCGAACCTGCCCCGCCAAGCATGTGGCCAAACTGCGACTTAGGGGCGCTTACGTGATAACCCGAGTCGCCCAAAGCGTCAACAACACTTAATAATTCAACTGAATCGCCAGCCGGGGTTGATGTTCCGTGCATTTTTACCACATCGGGCATCAAACCTTTATCGGGCATAACACCCTTCCATAATCTTTGCTGTCCGGCAAACGAGGGATAAAACATATCGCCGTCACCATCCGAATTATTAAAATACTCGTCAATTACACCGATAATATTTGCACCACGGGCTTTTGCTATATCATAAGCTTCAAGCGCCACAATTCCGGCGCCGAACGAGCATACAAAGCCGTTTCTGTTCATATCAAATGGCCTTGAACTTTCTTCGGGACTAAAGCCCTTGCTCAGCACCTGCATGCCGTCAAAACCGATAAAGGTCTCTAAAGAAGTCCCTTCCAGGCCGCCGGCAATTACACGGTCCTGCAAGCCAAACTTTATCAGGCGGTAAGCGTAACCGATATTGCCGAGGCCGGTGGCGCAGGCTGAGCCTATCGCCTCGCAAACGCCGCGGTTTTTTATCAGGCATGATATATTGGCTGCATCGCGGTAAAACATGGTGCGGTCAATAGTGTGCGAACCTGCAATGCGCGATTTTCGCCCCTCCACAAAAAAATGGTGCCAGGCTATCCTTAATATCAGGTTCCCGGCGCCGCCGGAGCCAACAATTACCCCGGTTTGCTCCGATTGTGTTTCTTTTGCAGACCATCCCGCCATTTTTATGGAATCCAGGGCGCCAAGCATGCCCCATACACTCCCCATATCAGCGGTAGCCAGGTTGGCGTCGGGTATCCGGCATAAGGTATCAATGTACGTCTCGGGATAATTTTCAGCAATCGGGGCCAAAACGGCTTCAAGACCCATTTCTTCCTCGGTAATGTAGCCCGAAACCACAGAACGCACCTGTTTGCCATAAGCAGCGGCCTTATCCCATTGCCTGATGAGGCTTTGGTTTGAAAACAACTTATCGCTGAAATCGTCAAGGTTTGCGCAGGTTGGAAACGCCCCGCCCATACCAACAACAGCCACCTTTCTTCCTGCCGCCTGCATAATTTACTGTTCTCCTCTTGCCTTTACAGCTATTATCAAATCAACAATGTCTTTTACTTTTGAACCCATGTGGTCGATATCATCATCCTCAAATTCTATCCCGAATTTATGCTCCACTTTGGCGGCTATATTAATCAGTTCAGTTGACGGTGTATTCAAATCTGTCAGAAAATCTGTTTCTTCAGTTACCCCAACCAGTCTGGCAGGATCAATTGTTCTGATTGTTTTTAAGACTTCAAGTAAGCCGTCAATTATTTCTTGTCTTTCCATTTTTATTCTTCTTTTTTAAAAAATTCAATTTTTATAGCCCTGCCGGTAATATCAAATAACTCGGCAACGAGGATAAAATCTTTGCTAATATCATATTTTAATAATCGTTCTTCGTTAAAATCCTTAAAATAATCATCCAGATCGATATTTTTCGGCACTTTATAAATCCGGCCGTCGCATACCATTTGCCGCCATTTATAAAATGTGATATTACCTAAACTGATAAACCTATCCCCGGCTTCTAAATAATTATGAAAATTAACCTGGCCGATACTTATGAAAGCCGGGATAAACTCATCTTTTAAGTTCAGAGGGAGATAGTTTTTTTTGCGGCATTCTAAAAAGGTAGCGCATGACACCACGCTTGCCTGGGCAAATGCTTCCACCTGGTCAACCCCTCTGAATATCCCGAAATGGTCCTCAATATTTTTTTCGGTGGGCGAATAGCTTGCCACTATGCCTTTATTGGGGGAATGCCAGTGATAGGCGTCAAGAAATAACTTTGAGGGTCCGTGCAATAGCATTTTTTTAGGACTGACGCCGACAAGGTTGCCGTTATTTATTATTTCTAAAAGCTCTTTTTCTTCGTCCGTCATAGTAAACCACCGTTAATATGGATGTTTGTTCCGTTAATATAAGATGCCTTGTCCGACAAAAGAAAAGCTATGGTTTCGGCAATATCATCCACTTTACCAAACCGCTTTGCGGGGATCATATTGAGGTATTTATCTTTAATAGTTTGGGGGATTGTTGCTGTCATATCGGTTTCTATAAAACCCGGCGATACGCTGAGCACCCTTATGTTATTGCTGTTAAGCGCAGCGGCTTCCTGCGCCAGGGATCTGGAAAGCGCGGTTAAGCCTGCCTTTGTCGCTGCATAAACCGATTGAAAGGCATTGCCGCTTTCGCCAACCACCGAACTTATATTGATAAGGACGCCGCTGTTATTTAAGCCGGAAATTTTCATGGCAGTTTTACATATCATAATAGGCGCCCTTAAATTTACGTTGAGCATAGCGTCAATTTCGCGGTCCGGTTGAAAATTTAAAGGTTTATCGTAGGTCAGTCCGGCGTTATTGATCACCGCGTACAGGGAGTCGCCGTGCTCTTTTTTCAGCGTTTTGCAAAAACTTGTCAATTGATCGGGGTCCGAAAAATCGGCGCATAAAATTTCACTCCCCGGTTCTATATGGGTGAAACTTTCTTTTTTGGTAGCATGTAAAATTAAAGCATATTCGCCTGAAAGCTTTTTTGAGATCGCTAAACCCAAGCCTTTGCTGGCGCCTGTAATTAATACTTTTTTTTTCTCCATCAGGCGTAAAACTGTAGTTTAATAATCGCCCTGCAATATAATAATATTAAAATAAATGGATGGCGGAAGTTTTAATCAAAAGTTTAATTGTCCCATACAGGCAGCTCTATCCGAAAAACAGAGCCCTTTCCTTCTTCGCTTTCCACTTCAATTTTTCCCTTATGTTTTTCAACTATCTGTTTCACGATGCTCAGGCCAAGTCCGGTAGATTGTTCACCTTTCAGTCCATTGCGTCCTGCTTTGGTGAACGGATCGAAAATAATGGGTAACTTCCCGGTGGGGATACCTATACCATTGTCTTTTATTTCTATAATTGTATTAGGGCCCCTATTATCTAAAAATATTTCCACCAGGCTGTTTTCTTTTGAAAATTTAAAGGCATTGTTTATCAGGTTGTCCAGTACCCGCTGAAATTTTTCATGGTTGATCATCGCGTAAGCAGGGCTTATATGACTGGTCAATTCGATGTTTTTGGTGTCATCCTGAATCTTCCAGACGTCGACAATATCAATTATAAACTTGTTGAGTTCAGTTTTATGGGTCACAAATTCAATCATATTTTCGTTGCGCGCAGTTTCAAGCAGGTCTTCTATGATGGTTCGCGCTTTAACGCATGATACCTTTATAAAGCCAAGGTTCTCCTGTGTATCCGGTTCAATATCATCCATTTCCATTAACATGGCGACCGATTCAATAGCGGCAATCGGGTTGCGAAGGTCATGCGCCACCATACCGAGCAACTGACTTTTTAATTCGCTCCCCCGTTCAATTTCGTGGTTTTTCTCATTAATCTCATTCAGCTGCCGGAAGTAATTGGCTTTTGACGAGAAGAAGTACCTTGAAATCAGGTAAAACCCGCCAAGCAATATGAACGATACCAGTTGATTATATAACATTTCTGTAGCGTCAGCATGACTTAGCATCAACATCATTGTAAATAACAGTTCAATTGAAATTAGCAGGATGATAGTTTCGTAAAACTCAAAAATACAAAGCACGCCAACTACGGTTAAGCTGATTAAATACAGGGTAAGGGAATTTCGCGGGTCGCTGGTAGCTATAAAGCTTGAAAACATGCCGCATGATATAATGAAAAGCGAAAAAGTAAAAACAAACAGCGCCATAATGGCAGTTGCCTTTTTCTTTTTACGATAGTCTTCGACCAGTATATTACTAATGATTAAAAAAACAATTCCTGATGCGATGAAAACCCAGTTGGACATATTAAACTCCGGGAAATTGTCGGCCTTTGTAAGGCTGATCGGGAAAATCAGGTACAGTAACCGTATGACCAGGTTCAGCAGCAAAAAAATAAAACAGGCCACCCTAACCATAAACAAGTTTTCGCCGGTATAGTAATCCCGCCACGACAATTTGAATTTGCCGGGCAAATGTTTATAAAAGTGGTTCTTCAAAATGTCTGAAATTAGATAGGCTGTACAAAAATAATAAAATTTGATGG
>JBIOHE010000255.1:0-6412 GCA_044448725.1 Sphingobacteriales bacterium
CAATAAGATAACAAACAATAAAATATAATATTTCATACCACAATTAATGATTTGAATAAGAGAACCAATTGTTAGATCAATTTTTTAAATAAGTCCGTTGGCCTTTCTGCTTTTAGCTTCCCACCGCTTCCAGCCAGGTAGTTGCCATTAAAGCTTCACCGGCTACGCTGGGGTGAACGCCGTCGAGGTTCCAGTAGGAGCCGGGAGCGGTTTCAAGAGCCTTGTCAAAAGCAGCCTGATAGGGGACAAAAGTGGCATTATACTCTGTAGCAATATCACGGGCCGCTTTCCGGAACAAGTCGAATGTGGGGTACCATTTATCATCAACAGCCTTAACGCCCTTTACCGCGAAAGGCTCGCAGATAACCAGTTTAACATCGGGCAGCGCCTTTTTTGTACGATCGAGCAGTTTATGGTAGTCGGTTATGTAGGTTTCTATGGTGCCGGTATAGCCGCTGGTCATCGTATGCCAAAAATCGTTTACTCCGATATGGATACTTAAAATATTGGGTTTCAACGCAAGGCAATCCGCATCCCAGCGTTCGGCTAACTGGTAAACCTTGTTGCCACTAATGCCTTTGTTGTAAATTTTAAGATTTTTATCGGCATGTTTCAATAAAAGGTAAGCCGCGGTTAACATCGCATAGCCTGATCCTAATGCGCCGGTGTTGTTGGGGTCGTTATTGGCATGGTCACGGCCCCAGTCGGTAATAGAATCGCCCTGGAAAAGGATTACATCGTTATTATTAAACCCGGCAGGTTTAGTTTTTTCGGTAGCAATTGCTGCAGAAACAATTTGGGGCAAAGTTAATGTTGCAATGGTGCCGATGGAGGCATTTTTAATAAAGTTGCGGCGGGTGGAGTTTGAGTTCATAGTTTTTTTTAGTCCATAGACGATGGTCAATAGTCCATGGCAATGGTTGTTTTTATGCTAATATAGATAAATCTTTAAGGAACAAAACTAATTTAATAAATCTGCTAAATTTAATGGCTTTTAGCTGCAAAACCATGGTCTATGGACTATCGACTATGGACTAAAACCCCTACCTTTGCCCCCATGTATTTTTTACTGAAACCCATCCTTTTTCAATTCGACCCGGAGCATGTCCACCATTTTGTAACCGCTAACCTTAAACGATTTAACCGTTTTCCGGGTGGGGCGGCATTAAGCCGGGCGCTATGGGATTTTGAAGATCCGAAACTCGAAAAAGAGGTATTTGGCCTGAAGTTTAAAAACCCGGTTGGCCTGGCAGCAGGCTTCGACAAAAACGGCGAACTGATGGACGAAATGGCAAACCTGGGCTTTGGTTTTGTTGAAATAGGCACGGTAACCCCTTTGCCGCAGCCTGGTAACCCCAAACCACGCATGTTCAGGCTGGTGGAGGATAGCGCACTGATCAACCGGATGGGCTTTAACAATTTAGGTGCGGATGTGGTTGCTGAACGCCTCGCCGCCTACCGTAAGAATCCCAAAAAAGGTCAGCAAGGATTGATCATTGGTGGCAACATCGGCAAAAATAAAGTTACGCCTAACGAAGATGCGGTAAGCGACTACATCAAATGTTTCGACCGCCTGTTTGATGTGGTTGACTACTTTGTGGTCAACGTTAGCTCGCCCAATACCCCCGGTTTGCGCGAGTTGCAGGAAAAGGAGCCTTTAATGGAGTTGCTGAATACTTTGCAGCAGCGCAATTTAAAAAACGGCGTCAGCAGGCCTATCCTGTTAAAGATAGCTCCCGATTTGACCAATGAACAATTGGATGATATTGTGGAGATAGTGCAGCAAACGGGCATTGCAGGCATCATAGCTACCAATACCACTATCAGCAGGGAAGGCCTGACATCGAAAGATGAATTGAAAAATGAAACCGGCGGATTAAGCGGCAAACCGTTAACACAACGCGCTACCGAAGTGATCAGCTACCTCGCTAAAAAATCAAACGGGACTTTCCCCATTATCGGGGTAGGGGGCATACATTCACCGGAGGATGCGATTGAAAAAATAAAAGCAGGCGCATCGCTGATACAGCTTTATACCGGGTTTATTTATGAAGGGCCGGGTTTGGTAAAAAGAATTAATAAGAAGTTGTTAGCGATATAATGCCGGTGTAATCAATTAAATCAGATAATTTTCAGGGCAAACGCATCTAAATTATTTGATAAAGAATCCATTCAAGATAGTTCAAAATCAGGAGGCTCCGAAGGAGCCATAAAGGGTTTTGTTGTTTTCTATAAACACGAGGCTCCGCTGGAGCCAATCAGTCGGCTTTGCTAAAGAAAATCCAACCCCAGCGGGGTTGCGTGTTTATAGAATAATCCAAATCAAGAGATCAGGGCTCCATCGGAGCCACCTTAGTCTAAAAAATGCTTCAAACTATTTAGATGCGTTTGCCCTGGGATAATTTTCAAAAAATTCCCCGATGTTGTCAGTTTTTTTTACATTTATTAAAAAAAACCATGGCAAATACCTTTTCACAAATTTACCTTCAGTTTGTTTTCGCGGTGCAGAACGGACAAAGTTTAATTGCTAAAGAACACAAAGAAGAATTACATAAATACATTACAGCCCTTGTACAAAACCGGAAGGCAAAAATGCTTGCTATTAATTGTATGCCTGATCATACCCATCTGTTCGTAGGTTTTAAACCAACTATTTTAATTTCGGATTTTGTCAAAGAGATTAAGGTTGAAAGTAACGAATTTATTAATGGTAAAGATTGGATAAAGGGAAAATTTAATTGGCAACAAGGATACGGTGTGTTTTCGTATTCACATTCGCAACTTGATTCTGTTATAAAGTATGTGCTTAATCAGGAAATACATCATCAAAGAAAAACGTTCAAACAAGAGTATTTAAGTTTATTGGAAAAATTTGAGATTCCTTTTGAGGAAAGATATTTGTTTGATTTTATCGAATAATCGCTGATTGCCTTATTGGAGGAGGCTCTTACAGAGCCAATTTCTGTGTTTGTGATTTTCTATAAACACGTGGCTCCTCTGGAGCCGGAATGTATCTTTTATTGATCGAGCTTTCGTGATTAAATGAACATGTAAAAAAAGCTCCAGAGGAGCAGCCTGTTTATAGCAACAAATGATAAAGATTTCGGGCTCCATAGGAGCCTCCTTTGAACGTGTAGGAATCACAGATCGCGAAAAATTACCAACAAAAAAATCCCACAGGTTTAAAACCAGCAGGATTTATATCATTAAAAGCAAAAATATCCGGTCCGGATTATTTTGCAGCCGCTATACGCAAAGCTTCGTTGTTTTTTGCTATCTGACTGTGTTTTGGTTCAGCAGAACGGCTTCCGGGTTCCAGATCAGTAGCCAGCTTTAAAAATTGAACTTCTAACCTCGAAACGGTCTTATTTTTCCTGTCTTTTCTTTTTAAACGAGTAACGCCCATGGTGTTATATTTTTAATGTTTTTAATCCTTGAGGTCGGGAGCGGATTCGAACCGCTGTAAAAGGTTTTGCAGACCTCTGCCTAGCCACTCGGCCACCCGACCAATTTTCAAGGTTGCAAAAATAGCAATTATTTATTGGCTGCCAACATTATTTGTACGATTTTCTGCTTATTTCTGAACAAAATAAAGCTGTCGCTATCCCTACATTTAGCGATTCGGCCTTCCCGGCACGCGGAATGGTTACTGCTATTCCGATCAGCTTTTCAATTTCAGGCCGTATTCCATTGCCTTCGTTACCAAAAACAATCAATCCTTCGGCGCCAAAATCAGTGTGGTATATGTTTTCACCGTTTAACATCGCACCAAACACAGGTAGCCCTATCTGGGGCAAAACAGCATTTAAATTGGTATAATGCACATTTATCCGCGAAAGCGAACCCATACTGGCCTGCACCACTTTAGGGTTATAGGCGTCAACCGTATCTTCCGAACAAATAATGTGGTGGATACCAAACCAGTCGGCGGTGCGTATAATAGTACCCATATTACCGGGGTCCTGTATGCCATCTAAAACGATGGAGAACTTTTGTTTAAGTTTTGCGTTATTAAGCGGAGGCCATACAGGTATTTTAACAAGCGCAGCAATTTCCTGGGGAGCTTTCAGGCTGCTGATCTTTTCCATGTCTGAAACAGAAATTTCAGATAAGTTTATTTTTTGGGATAATTTCAGCACTTTTGGATTAAAGGAAGCTGTATGGTAGATCGCTTCAATGTGGTATGGGGAATTTATAAATTCAATAACTGATTTATAGCCCTCAACCAAAAATAAACCGTGTTCTGTACGATCTTTTTTGTGTTGTAAGGACTTTAGCAAACTGATTTGAGATTTTGAAAGCATATAATAAACCTGGTGGTTACAATCGTACAATAATAATCATTCTTCTGGTCATACTGGTTTCAGGATGCAGTTTAACCCGCCGGCTAAAAGGCGATGAATCGCTGGTGCGCAAAATAACCATAAAAGGTGTTGATAAAGAGTTTTCAGAAGCTGCTGCAAATTACGTGGATAAAGAGCAGCAACCCAATAATGTTATCAATTTACAATTTTACTACCTGTTCAGCAAAAACGGGAAAAATGATATTGGCGAAGCACCGGCTATTTTGGACAGCAACCTGGTCGAGTTTTCGCGGATACAAATTGAACGGTTTTTGCAGAACAAGGGTTATTTAAAGGCAAAAGTTGCCGATTCAATAAAAATAAGGAAAAAGAAAGCGGAGCTGATATTCATCGCAGTTGAGGGCCCTTTGTTCAGGATCAGAAAAATACAGGACAGCATTGCCGACAAAAATGTGCGGAACCTGTACCGGGTTAACAGGCCGCGGTTTTCGCATGTACAACCCGGCGGACGGTTTGATACTGATAGTTTGGCGTATGACCGGGACGAATTTTACCAGATCATGAAACGGAACGGCTATTATGATTTTTACAGGCAGTATATCAATTATAATTACGATTCAACTTTCATGAGCGGCGTTGTTGATTTAAAAATGATTATTGATAATCCTGCCGGGAAATCCTCGCACCCTGTTTATAAGATCAATAATACGCTGATTACCATTTCCAACAGCGCCGGCCGTACACCCGGTAAGGCAGATACGCTACAGGTTGACACCCAATTCAGGTATGTTGATTTTTCGCATAAGTTTGCTCCCCGTACCGTTATCGACTATGTTTTTCAGCATAAAGGCCAATTGTACGATGTTGACAGGCAAACACTCACTACCTCCCGTTTGTCGGAGTTAAATATTTTCAGGAACGTACCCAATCCCACTTATCAAAAACTTCCTGACAGTACCTATCGCTTAAATACCAAAATTGATATTGTTCCGCTAAAGCAAATGTCGGACAGGGTTGAAGGGGAGTTTCTGCTCAATTCGGGCCAGTATGGCTACAATTTAGGCAATACGTTTACCGACCGGAATCTTTTTAGAAATGCAGCGATATTCCAGGTGAAACTTAACTGGAGCGTATTGTTTGATAATGCCAGCAATGTCTCAAATCCAAACGGTGTCGAAAACCAGGACCTGAGGGTTGGGGCAACCATTACCTATCCGCGTATTATTACGCCGTTTCATTTACCGGTTTTGGGTAAATATGGTATTCCGCATACAACTTTTTCATCCAATTACCAGTTGTTTTTTGAACAGGGCCTGGTTGCAGCGTACAAGTTTTGTTAACTCAATTACCTACGATTTTGCCGAAACAGCCAACAAATTGCACACAATAACACCAATTGATATTGAGTTTTCAAAAGGGATTATTGATCCCGCAGCCGAAAAGGAGCTTTTATCAAAAAACCTTTATGCGTATAGCTACCTCATAGGCCGTACTATATTTACTTCGGGCAGCCAGTACACGTTTCAATATAATGCGAATAAACTTAATTCCTACTCAAATTTTACCTATTTCAGGGGAAGTCTGGATGTTGGGGGTAACACCTTAGCTTTATTTAGCAGGATATTTAATGCCCCAAGGGATACTTCGGGTGCAAGGACGATTGCCGGCAGAGCTTTCGCCCAATATGCAAAGGCCGAGGTGGACCTCCGTTTTTACCACAGTTTCGGGGGCGAGCGTCAACTTATATTTCGGTTAAATCCCGGCTTAGGTGTTCCTTACGGTAATAGTACCGATTCTAAATGGATATTTGAAAAGGAGTTTTATACCGGCGGCTCCAATGATATGAGGGCCTGGCTGCCACGGACTTTAGGGCCGGGCAACTTTAACCGGGCCGCCTTTTATGGAACCGGCCCCGGGGCCGATTCCTTACGCACACGGGTAAAATATCTCGACCAGTTTGGCGAGGTGAAGATCATTTCAAATTTAGAGTACAGGTATAAGATACTGGATAATTTTTTTGGTTCGAAATTAAAAGGCGCTGTTTTTGTTGATGCAGGAAATGTCTGGCGCCTTGACGCCCAGCCAAAAGGCCCCGCCGGTTTATACCC
>JBIOHE010000256.1:0-6394 GCA_044448725.1 Sphingobacteriales bacterium
ATCATGTTGATATTGCTACAATAATCGGAATTTAGTTTTATACTTTTATACCGTGTTTTAACCCATTTTTCATGCGTAGTTTTACGCAAATATCGGGTTATCAAGTTTTATTCAAAAAAATGTAAAATTGACCTGCCCTGAGTGAAATTTAGAGTGTGTTTTGATTTTGCGGATAACGCATGTTAAAAGCCAACAATAAAATCGGCTATGACGGAGTTATAACTTTACTGCTAACTGACCAAATTAAACCCTCAATTTTACTATTTTTGCTTTCCAATAAAAAATAGCAATGTCTCAAGAACACGAACACGTTAAATGCCTGATCATCGGATCGGGTCCTGCGGGTTATACTGCCGCAATTTATGCCTCACGCGCCGATTTAAAACCGGTTTTATATACCGGGATGGTTGCGGGCGGACAGCTTACACAAACAACCGAAGTGGAAAATTATCCCGGCTATCCTAACGGAACAATGGGCCCCGAAATGATGGAAGATTTCCGTAAACAGGCCGAACGCCTGGGAACCGACATCCGTTTCGGCTATGTTAGTTCGGTTGATTTTTCAAACCTGCCCCATAAAGTTGTGGTTGACGAAAGCAAAACCATTCTGGCAGATACAGTGATTATCTCTACAGGCGCGTCAGCAAAATGGCTGGGCCTTGATTCCGAGCAGAAATATAACGGTTTTGGTGTTTCTGCATGTGCAGTATGCGACGGCTTCTTTTTTAGAGGACAGGATGTAGCCATAGTGGGCGCGGGCGATACTGCTGCCGAAGAAGCTACCTACCTTGCTAAACTTTGTCGTAAGGTGTATATGATCGTTCGCCGGGATGAGTTTCGGGCGTCAAAGGCGATGGTGCACCGCGTATTGAATACACCTAATATTGAGATTTTATACAACAGCGAAACAAAAGAAATAGTAGGGGACGGCCTGAATGTAACAGGTGTAACAATTACCAATAACAAAACTAACGACGAAAAAACCCTTCCCGTAACCGGATTTTTTGTTGCGATAGGCCATCATCCCAATACTGATATTTTCAGGGGCTGGATACACATGGACGAGGTCGGCTATATTAAAACCAATCCGGGTTCAACCACCACCAACGTTGAAGGCGTATTTTGCTGCGGCGATGCGCAGGACCATATTTACCGGCAGGCCATAACCGCCGCCGGTACAGGCTGCATGGCTGCTATTGATGCCGAACGCTATTTAGCTGCAAAAGAGCACGTGGTAACAGCATGAGGTTTGTCATTGGTCATTCAATGTCGTTTACTTAAGGAAAACAAATAATTAGTTCTTCCCATAAACGCGCTCTACGCCTCACCCTGCCCTCTCCAAACCTGCCTGCCGGCAGGCAGGGGAGAGGGTTTAATGAAGAGCGAAGTTAAAGTCCTCTCCTTTGGAGAGGATTTAGGTGAGGCAAAATGCCAAGGAACCCTTAAGTAAACGACATTGATTGGTCATTAGTCATTAGTCATTGGGTCATTGGGTCAAGTCTCTTCGCCAATGGGCGGAGGAGATTTAGAGGGGGCTTGGTCGTTGGAATGGGTTAAATTAGCTTTCGGTCTTCCAGACTTTGCCGACTTCCGGACTTTTTTCCGTATAATTGATAAATTACATCTTAATCAAATTATACAACTATGGGAAAAGGAGATAAAAAAACAAGGAAAGGCAAAATTGCTATAGGGTCTTACGGAAAAAAGAGGCCGCATGACCTTAAAAAAGACAAATCTGCGGCTGCGGTCGTTCAGGAAGAAAAAAAATAATATCAAGCCATCCCATTAACGCTGGGATGGCTTTTTTTCGTCAGGCGCAGATTTTTTTACATCCCCGATGCAATGGCCGTCAAAAAAGAATATAAACGGCCCTGGAAAACATATCCGGGCCTTATTCGTATAAATATTGATGGAAATTCCGGCTTCCGTATAGCAGATGCCAATGGTTTGTCATTATTGATCAATGCCCATTCCTGATAGGCCGAAATTTGAAATATCAACTGATATGATGTATAATTGACATGGTTATGATTAAAAAATCCCCGATATATCTGTTAATACTAATCTGTAGCATGCTGATAGCCGGTTGCAGCAATAATGAAAAACCTGCGGGGACTGCTGCTACGCCACAAAAAACGGCGTTAATGGAGCCTTTCAGGTATCATAAAATGATCGAGGTTTCTCCCGGTCAGGATTATGATATCCTTAGTTGGGGGAGAGGTTCAAAAACGGTCGGGGCTTTTATGATCCTGCATTCAGATTCAGCAGCGGCAAAATATACCACCACCACCGGCGACCTCGATGGTGCCATCGTAGATGTTTACAATTCGGACATGGACCTTGATGGCAACCCCGAGATCCTGATACAAACCAAAGGTAAAGACACTACAAATTATACTACGATGTATGCTTTTGAGTTCACCAACGGGAAAGCTCAAAAGCTTGATTTTCCAAGATTAACCCAGTCGCAGAGACAAGGCTACAGAGGTGACGATGATTTTTACATTAAAGATGGCATGCTCTTCCGCGAGTTTCCGATTTATGATGGCAGCGGAAAGGCCGCCAAACCATCTGGCCAAAAACGCCAGCTGCAATATGGTTTAAGGAATAACAGTTTTACTGTAAAACAATTAAGTAAAGATTCAACCAGGGTGAGTACTGTTACTCCTGTTGCCATTCAGCCGGTTAAGAAGAAGACAACCGAAAGGAAGCACGAAGTTGTTAAAAAGCATAAAAAGAAGCATAGAAGACATCATACTGATGATGAGGGGTAAATGATTGGATTTAACGATTTGAAAATGAAAATCATCCCCGATATTGTTTTAAAAAAGTTTAAATTTGGGTTATGAATGTACAACTTGTATCAAACACAAAGGGGAAAGTAACGGCCGTTCAGATTCCGGTTAAGGACTGGAAGGAGGTGAAAAGAAAGTTAGAAGCATTTAATATAGCCGAAAGTATTAAAACAGGTTATAATGAAATGCTGCAAATTGAAAAGGGCCAAATGGAAGAAAAATCTTTTGAGCAATTTTTAAATGGGTTATAAAATTATTCCAACTGCGTAGCTGCACATTAAAAATGCTTTTTTTATATCCCGCTTTTCTATTTGCACTATTAACCCTGGCTATTCCGGTACTTATTCACCTTTTCAATTTCCGCAGGTACCAAAAGGTATATTTCAGCAATGTGCAATTCCTGAAAGAGATACAGGAGCAGCAATCATCCCGCAAAAATTTAAAGGAGCATTTGATATTGGCTTCGCGTTTGCTTGCCATCACATTTTTGGTGCTGGCATTTGCGAAACCCTATATCCCCGGTCAAAATTCAGCAAATGCAGGCAAACAGCAGGCTATAAGCATATTTGTAGATAACTCTTACTCTATGCAAACCCTTAACAGCGAGGGTTCATTGCTTGACGAAGCTAAACGCCGGGCAAAAGAAATAGCATCGGCATACAATATAAACGATAGCTTTCAGCTGCTTACGCAGGATTTTGAAGGCAAACACCAGCGCTTTGTAAACCGCGATGAATTTGACGACGCGGTTGACGCTATAAAGATTAGTCCGCAAAGCCGGCTTTTGCAGCAGATTATCAGCAGGCAGCAGAGTTTGCTCAACATGCATAAAGAAGGCATACGGTCGTTGTACGTGATCTCCGATTTTCAGAAAAACATGGCAGGCAGCCAGCCCGTAAAAGCTGACACAGGCCTGCATATCACTTTGGTGCAGCTAAAAGCCAGTACGTTGCCTAATGTGGCAGTTGATTCAGTTGCCTTGCTGAGCACCATACACAGGCCCGGTGAAAGTGAGAAACTGGTAGTACGGTTGCATAATTATGCAGATGAAACAGCAGAAAAGATCCCCCTTAAACTATTAGTCAATGGTGCGCAAAAGGCGTTGGGCAGCTATACTATAATGGCCCGTGCCGTGCAGTACGATACCCTTGCATTTTCGGGTTTGCAGGCCGGATGGCAAAGGGCGGAGATTAGCCTGCAGGATAACCCCGTTACTTTTGATAACCAGTTTTACTTCTCCTTTAATGTGAGGCAGCAAATGCCGGTATTACTAATAGACGGAGTAACGCCGAACCCTTACTTAAAAGCCGTTTTTGCCGCCGATCCTTTTTTTGATGCCAGGCATGTACCCGACGGCAATATTGATTACGCCTCATTAAACACCTACCCTTTAATTGTGTTAAGTGATCTGCATGCTATATCAACCGGCCTGGCGCAACAATTAAAAACTTATGTGCATAAAGGCGGAACGCTGCTTGTCTTTCCGTCAAATGACGCCGACCTGAACAGTTACAGGGCTTTGCTGGGACCCCTGAATGCAGCCTATCCCGAAAAATTGCTGACGGGGGATACAAAGGTTTCAGGCATTAACCTGCAAAACCAGGTATTTAAAAATATTTTCGAGGATTTTCCCAAAAACCCTGACCTGCCGATAGTAAAAAAATATTATACCTTAAGTTCATCGTCAAATAACCGGTCCGAAAATATAATGTTTTTACCGGGCAGGCAGCCATTTTGGGCTGGTTTTGCGAGCGGCAGGGGCAAGGTATATGTTTCGGCGGTTGCCTTGGATGAGGATTTCAGTAATTTGCCCCGGCACGCGCTGTTTTTGCCTGTTATGTTTAGGATAGCCTTGCTAAGCGGGCATGACCAGCCATTGTTTTACACCCTGGGCGCCGATGAAACCATTGAAGTACCGCCCGTGCAAACCAACCCGAAGGCTTTGCTGAAACTTGTTAAGCAGGGACAAAGCATTATCCCCGAGGTTAAGCAGGAGGAGGGAAGCACGCTCCTTTACATGGCAGATCGTTTGCAGGAAACAGGTATCTATGATCTTAAAAAACAGGACAGTACGGTAGCAGTAATAGCCTTCAACGATAACCGCAGTGAATCGGACCTGAGTTATTTAAGCGGTAGCGAATTAAGTACTTTGGTGCCCCGTGCAGCCACAGTTTTAGAGGGTGGAAAAGCTTCTTTAAAAAGTATGGTAACAGAATCAAATTTTGGCTTACAATTATGGAAACTTTGTATAATTTTGGCATTGATTTTTCTGGGGATCGAAATAGCGCTGATCAGGTTTTTCAAAACAGAACAGCGACAGGTTTCGCAACCGGTTTAAACAGGTATAACCCATCTTTAAAGCAACATTAATGAATTTGCTTATCAAATCTGCAACAATAATTGACCCCAACTCACCCTTTAATCAACAAATTGCCGATCTTTTAATTGAGAAAGGCCATATCAGCCAGATCGCGACGGAAATTGAAGCTGATGCCGAAGTTATCGACTCGGAAGGCAAATTTATTTCGCCAGGATTTTTCGACTTGAATTGTAATATCGGCGAGTTGGGGCTTGAGACGAAAGAAGATCTGTACACAGGGACAAAAGCTGCCGCAGCTGGAGGTTTTACCGGGGTAGTTTTAATGCCGAACACTATTCCACCTGTACACTCCAAGGCCGAAATTGAATTTTTAATGAACCGTGCCAAAAAGAACCTTGTGGATGTATATCCTTTAGGAGCTATTTCACATAAGCGCGAAGGTAAGGACCTGGCTGAAATGTACGATATGTACCTGAGCGGCGCCAAAGCATTTACTGATGGAAATCGTCCGGTTCAGGATGCAGGTTTAATGGAGCGGGCATTACTTTATGCCCAGGGTTTCGACGCGCTTATTTTCTCGTACCCCGAAGATACGGCCATTGCTGGCAAGGCAAAAGTGAACGAAGGTGAGATCAGCACCTTATTGGGCATGAAAGGCATCCCCTCACTTGCCGAGGAACTGATGATCGCACGCGACCTGTACCTTGCCGAATACACAGGCTCAAAAATACATTTCAGCACCATTTCTACCACTCGTTCGGTTGAACTGATAAGGGAAGCCAAACGCAAAGGACTTGACGTAACCTGCGACGTTGCAGCACATCATTTGGTGCTTACCGATGAAGCGCTGGTTGGTTTTGACAGCCAGTACAAGGTTAAGCCGCCCCTGCGTACCCAGGACGATGTTGAGGCATTACTTAACGGTCTGATCGACGGCACTATCGATGCCATTGTATCGCAGCACACCCCGCACGAGATAGAGTTTAAAGATGTTGAATTTGAAGTAGCTGAATTCGGTATCATCGGCTTACAAACTGCACTGTCGCTGGTTTTAAAAGCGGGGCTGGATGTAAACCTTATTGTTCAAAAATTGGCTATTGGCCCGCGCGAAATATTAAACATTGATATTCCGGCCATAGCCGTTGGGGAGCCTGCCAATTTCGTGCTGTTTGACACAACTGCCGAATGGGAATACAACAGTAAAAATAACAGGTCGAAATCGTATAATTCACCTTTTATGGGACAAACCTTAAAAGGAAAAGTATTGTTAACCTACAAT
>JBIOHE010000257.1:0-6378 GCA_044448725.1 Sphingobacteriales bacterium
AATTGATGAGCTTTTGCCCGGCAACTGGAAACCTGCACCGGTGAAAATATATTTGGCCACGGGTAAAACGAAATCAATAAATGCTGCTTAATAGCAAATCCCTTTCCGTTTCAAATACCTACTTTACGGGATGCATACGTTTAACGGGTCAAAGTAATATTGATGAACTGGTTTTTCAATAAAATTTGTGACAATAAACAAGCAATATTTTTCTTTAAGATGCTGAGCTACATAAAATTCCTTTTCAGTCATTAAAATACTTCCTGAATTTGTATTTAACCCCTTTACTTCAACACAGTAATATTCAACATTGTAAGATAATTTAAAATCGAAACCGCAACCGAAGTTTGTTGTGTCTTTTAATTCAAAATCCGTAAAATGGTTAATGTCTTTGTAATTTATTTTAAAATATTCTTCGGCAGCAATACCTGTTATTAACCTTTTTGCAACCGACTCCGATTTGTCTTTCTTTTCAAATTTTTCTACAAATTTTTCTACATCATAATTCTTAATAACAAAGCTCTTAATTAATTCAGTAAATGTCTCGAAATCTAAATTGGAAAAATCATCAAGAATTTTTTTACAATACTCTCTAATTTGTCGCTTATGCCAGCCTTGTCTTTGATTAGGAAAGAAAGGGTCAAATTCATCTCTATAGTTTTTTATTGACGCAGGTTTAGAACCCAATGCAAAACCAAACACATTAAATGCCTCGTTAAATCCTCTAAAACCCAAACCTATCAAAGCCTGTTCATCGAACTTTGATAAATAAAGTCCCACAAGTATTGATTTATCTCTATTAGAAAAACTATAATTCATTATTATTTGCCGATTCCACAAAAAAGGTCAATAAATCTTAATTTTTCCATAAACCAAATATAGTATTTGAAATGAATAATCGAAATTATTAAATATCAACATTCATGTTGCTGTGGCATTATTAAAAAATTCGATATTAAAATTTTATCATACGTAAACCACACGTACATTTGTAGTAGAGTAATAATTAAAAATTAGAATTTAAGAAAAGTAATACTATGGAAGCCTGTAAAATTATCAGTGACGACAACATGATACTAAGCACACCGGAAGATAAAAAAATATTTTTAAGTGCAATTTTAAATCCCCCCGAACCAAACGACAAACTTAAGAAAGCTCAATTAAGGATTAACAAAATTCCTTTTGGAGGTAACTGATGTGACTTTTTTACCCCCTACATCTCTTCAATAAGTTTCCCCTTAAGGTGGTTATATTCCGTTTCTGAAATCATTCCGTTATCAAACAGCACTTTATACTTTTGTAATTGAAATGGAACTGATTCTTTCCTGGGGGATACAAGAACGATAATAAGGCCGATAGTGCCAAGTACCAAACCGAGAAATGCCCCGGCTAATGCGCCGATTTCCCTTTGGGCACCGATAAAGTAACAGGCCACGCCAAATACAAGGCCGTGCAATATTACAATTAAAACAATATCAGACAAAAAAATATTGGAAATTTCCATTTGGCTATTTTTACTTGTTTTGACGTTAATAACACGATATTGTTACAGCGATATGTATATTTATAGCCAAAAGCGTTTATATCGCCATACTGAATAACTGGGTAGCCGGCTTATCAGCCCAAAGCCTGGCATCCAGTGTCATGCAAATATTGCGCAGGAACCGCTTGCCTAAAGGCGTTACTTTTAACCCGTTTGAATTTAGTTCAATTAAACCGTCATCAGCCAGTGGCTTCAATCGCTCCAGCGCATCAGTCAGCGAGGGGTAGTGTGCGAGGCGATGGTTCCATGTAGTGCCACCTTTACACATAATGTTCAGAATATGTTTACGGATCAACAGGTCTTCATCAGTCAAAACGTGCCCTTTAAAAACAGGGAGTTCCCCTTTATTCACCAGGTCAAGGTAATCCTCAACCACTTTAACATTCTGGGCAAAAGCATACCATGAGTCGCTTATTGAAGATACCCCCAGCCCTATCATCAGCTGTGTATGCTGATGTGTGTATCCCATAAAATTGCGGTGCAGGTCTCCGCTGTGTTCGGCCAGGCAAAGGCCATCGGCGGGCAATGCGAAATGATCCATTCCCACTTCAATATAACCATAGTTTTTCAGGAGGCTTCTGCCTGCTTCGTACAATTGGCTTTTAGCCTGCGGATCAGGCAAATCCAATTCGGTAAATTTCCGTTGGCCGGGTTTAATCCATGGAACGTGCGCATAACTGTAAAAGGCTATCCTATCCGGCATTAGTTCGGCAACTTGTAACAATGTACTGGCCAATCCTTCAAGTGTTTGCAGCGGCAGTCCGTAAATCAGGTCATAATTAATAGAGGTGTAGCCAATGCTACGGGCAGCCTCTGTTACCATTTGTACCTGTTCAAAACTTTGATGGCGGTTAATTATGAATTGTACTTTAGGATCAAAGTCCTGTATGCCAAGACTGAGCCGCCTGAACCCAAGGTCATACAGCGTTTGTAAATGCTTAACGGTTGTGTTGCCGGGGTGTGCCTCAAAACTAAATTCAGCTTTTGGATGAACGCGGGCCCCTTCAAGTAAGCCATAGATCAGCAGGTTCAAATTTTCAGCGCTAAAAAAAGTGGGCGTACCGCCGCCCAGGTGAATTTCACGGATGACCGGTATTTCGCCAACTATTTCCCTGTACATCTCCCATTCTTTTAAAACAGCCAGTATGTAGGGAATTTCTACCTGGTGATTTTTAGTAATCCGGGTGTTGCAGCCGCAATAAGTGCAAAGGCTTTCGCAAAATGGTAAATGAACATATAAACTGATGCCATCTTTTTCGTTGCTCTCATTAAATGAAAGCTTTATGGATTTTTTCCATGCTTCGGTATTAAATGAAGCGGTGTCCCAGTACGGCATCGTAGGGTAACTTGTGTATCTTGGCGCTGCTACATTATACTTCTCCGCAAGGTCCGAATATCTTTTCTCAGTTAGCATTTCTATTTATCGTTTAACGTTTGATTCACATCAATTCTTTTATACCCGTCGGCAAATATATTATCATTTCCCAAATATTTATTCATTTGCCACTGGTCAAGGTTTTTGATGGTCTGAAATGCAATTTCCTGTAGCGACTCCCTGGTCAGGTAGGCCTGGTGAGGGGTTATAAGCACATTCGGAAACAGCAATAATTCTTTAATCAGGGTATCCTTTGTGCCTTCAGATTCGTGGCTTTCAAAAAACAAGCCTTTCTCAAATTCATATACGTCAAGCCCCAGGTATCCGATTTTCCCGTTTTGCAGGGCTTCTACCAGATGCTTCGTATTAATTAAGGCGCCCCTTGAGGTATTGATCAGCATCACACCATTTTTCATTTGGTCTAACGTATCTCTCTGGATAATGTGCCTTGTGGCATCAGTAAGGGGGACGTGCAGCGAAATGATGTCAGAACAGGTTAAAAGTTCTTCTAAAGAGCTTGGTTGTATATATGCCGTATCTTCAGGGAAACTTACGTCATATCCTAATATTTTACAACCTATACCATTAAATATACGGGCAACAGCCTGACCTGTGTTGCCGAGGCCGATGACGCCTACAGTTTTCCCAAAAAAGTTAAAGCCGATCAGGTTATCATTTCTAAAATCAAAAACATGGCTATGTCTGTCTGCCATTACCAGTTTCCGGTCGAGTGCGAAAGCCAGCGCAACCGCGTGTTCAGCCGTAGCCTGTGGGGAATAAGAAGGAACATTGGATAATTTAATGCCGTGTTTTTCTGCGGCTTCCTCATCAATATGATCAGTACCTGTTGAGCGCGTTACAATATATTTTATACCATACCCGGCCAGCTTTTTAATTACATCAGCGGATACACCATCATTTGGCGATACGATAACTGAATCCTTTCCCTCGGAAAATATCACCGTTTCGATACTTAACGGATTAGAAATCAGTGTAATATCATGCTTTTTTTGATTAGCCTTTGCTAAATACTCTTTTTCATAAGGCTTTATGCTATATGCAACCGCTTTCATCCGCAATTTATTTGATATTTACAAAAATAGCAGCAGCAACATATAATTATTGTGAGCAAAATCAGACAGAAAAATGATATAGATCAGTTTTTCATTTTGGTGAGCCGTGCAAGGTCAAGTATTGTGATGATACTTCCCTTTTTATCTATCAATCCCTCATCCTTAAAATCTGACAGCGTCCGGCTGACTGTTTCGGTAGCCATCCCGGCCATCGCAGCCATGTCTTCACGGGTAATTTTAATATTGTCGTCGTCTTTATACTGCCTGTTCAGACGAAGCAAAGCCTCGGCCATTCTTTTCCGTACAGAGTGGTATGCCAGTTGCAATAACTGTTCCTCCTTCTCACGGATGTCATTCGAAAGCAGTTTAATAAATTTTTTAGCAACATCAGGATACATGTTCATCAGCCGTTCAAACTGTTCTTTCGGAATCAGGCACAGCATACTGTCTTCAAGGGCTGTCGCCGTATCCGTATAGGCTTCGTTCGCCAGCATCGAATTTATCCCCAGATAATCATCGGTTGAATAAATACCGGTCATTAACTCACGCCCGTCTTCGGCCAGTTTTACTGTTTTAGCTTTTCCGCTTATCACCAGATAAAGGCCATGGCCTTTGTCTCCTTCATAATAAATAACCTGGTTCTTTTTAAACTGCCTGCTTTTACGCTCCAGTATTGTTTTCTTTAATTCCGACAAACCGTCATTTTTTGACACCAGGCTACCTAACTGATCAAGCGACCTGCTGTAAAAATTCTGCTGCAGTTCTTTTTTCCTCAGCCGGCTTTCAATGGAGTTTAAAAGCTCAAGATCATCAAAAGGCTTGGTCAGGTAATCGTCGGCGCCCATTTCCATACCTTTTCTTAAATCAACCCGCTCTGATTTGGCTGTTAAAAAAATAAAGGGTACCGCCGACGTCTCTGGATATTTATTCAGCATATACAATACACCATAACCGTCGAGTTCGGGCATCATAATATCGCACAGGATAATGTCCGGCGTATTTTTTATAGCCAGGTCAACGCCTGTTTTCCCATTATTGGCGGCAAAAACAGTATAGCCGGCAAGTTCAAGTATTTCAACTATGTTCTCGCGGATATCATTGTTATCCTCAATAATCAATACTTTTTTAGTCATGTTATCGGAAATGAAATTATAAATATTGTACCATTGTTTACACTGCTCTCAAAATCAACCTTTCCATTCATCAGGTTGGTATAACGGGCTACAATATTAAGGCCCAAACCTGTTCCAGGTATGTTGCCTGTATTATGCGCCCTGAAAAATGCTTCAAATAAATGCTTCTGATCGGTTTCAGGAATACCTATACCATTGTCTTTTATTGTAATAATACAGTTTTTGTTATCAATTTCTGTATTAAATTCAATAAAAGTGTTTTCACCTGAGTATTTTATTGCATTTGAAACAAGGTTAAAGATACAGTTTTTCAACAGATTTTGATCCAGATTGATCATACTGCTTGTTCCGGTGTGCTGGTAGATAATACTTTGATTTTGTTTAGCAACCACCTGCATTTCTTCAGTAATTTCCTCCGAGAGTTTTACGAGGTCAAACCGGGTGAATGTCGGCTCAACCTTTCCGGCCTCCAGTTTTTCGAGTGACAGGAAGTCATTTAAAATCGTGTTCAGGTTACCTACGGCATTTTTTATTTTACCAACGTGTTTGCTGATATTAGGGCTCCCCCCGCCGCCGGCGTATTTATCGATCAGTGACGCTGATAATTGTATCGCACTCAAAGGGGTCCGGAATTCATGGGAGGCCATAGAAACAAAACGGCTTTTTAACTGGCCAAGCTCTTTTTCCTTTTCAAGTGAAAGGCTTACTTCTTCTTTGGCCTGCTGCAGGGCTTCCACACTGTCTTTTAAAGATTGCGTTCGCTTTTCCACCTCTTCTTCCAGGTGGACAGCGTAACCTTTGAGCTTGTCTTCGGCTGCTTTTTCTTTGCTCAGGTCGTGAATAAAGCCATTATAAATTTTTCGTCCCGAAAATTGCACTTCGCTAACCGCAAGCCTGAACGGGAAGGTGTCACCATTCTTTTTTAAACCGGTAACCTCGCGGCCAATCCCTATAATATGAGGCACATTAGTTTGCTGATAACGATTGATGTACCCATCGTGCTGTTCCCTGAAAGGCGATGGCATCAGCATGCCAATATTGTTCCCGATCACGTCTTCCGGCGGAAACCCGAATAGTTTACATGCTGATGGGTTTATCGTTTCAATTTTCCCGTGGTCATCAATAGTGATAATGCCATCTATCGCGTTTTCGATAATTGCTTTTAATAAGGCGGCATTTTCCATTATGTTTTCCATATCAGCACGACCGTCTTAGGCCGTGCCGCAAATATCAATATTGGTTAAATTGTAAAGG
>JBIOHE010000258.1:0-6283 GCA_044448725.1 Sphingobacteriales bacterium
ATATTATTCTTATTTCGCTGAAGATTAGCTATAATTTTTAAAAGAATACCGGGCAATATTGTTCTTTTTCTTTCTTAAATCAGGCTTTTTACACAAAAAAACAATAATACAATTGTTTTAAAATTTACCGCCATGTGTCTTCCTGATCAGCTTATCGGTTATAAAAGGGAATTTCTTTAATATGCTGATGGTGATATTGGTCAGTAAGTTTTTCCCGAAAAGATGTTGCAGGGAGCGGCCGGTTTTTATTATGTTTAAAAAGAGATTATTCCATTCGTTGCTGTACGATGATTCCAATACCTGGCGGGTTATTTCACCTTTCAGGAATTTGTCAGTAAGCCCGAAAGCTTTGAACGAAGCGTGCATGGCCATGCTCATACCATTGCCGCACAATGGCGTTATTGTACCTGCGGCATCGCCCAACATTAATACATGATTTTCTATCGTCGATTTTTTGCCGAAGGTGATCTGGGAAATAGTGAGGGGCTGTTCATACAACATAACGGCATCGGTAAAATATTTTTTCAAAAAGGGATTCTTCTTCAGCACGTTTTGTTCCATCAGCCGGATGTCGTTATTATTATTCTTCAGGTTTTTCGAATCGGTTAAATAGCAGAGGCAATAGCGGTCCCCATCGACTTTAGAAATGCCGCAATAACCGTCTTTAAAATTGTGCAGCTCAATGCGGTTGGGCGGGAAGTCTGTTTTAACGTGGTATTTTACGGCTACATAATTTTTCTCTTTACGATGAATCGGATTTAAAAAATTCCGGTTTAATTTTTTATCCAGCGCCGACCTTTTGCCGTAAGCCCCAAAAGCAGCTTTTACCCTGTATGTTTGCTCATCCGTTTTCATCAAAAACGAATCGTTTTCAAAAACAATGTCGTTAAGCTTTGTTCCCTGCAATAAGGCAACGCCTTTGGTTGTTGCGATAGCCGCCAAAGCAGAATCAAGTGTAAAGCGGCTGATGCCGAACCCGCCCAAATCTAATTTTCGGGTAAATGAATTTCCATCGGGCGAAGAGATCTTCACCTCATTGATCACCGGCAGGTCCATGGCGGGTAAGGGTAAGCCGAGGCGTTCGAGGAAGTCATAACTCTCCATAGAAACGTACTCACCGCATACTTTATGAAAGGGGTATTTTTCTTTTTCGAATAAAACAACCGAATACCCTGCACCTGCCAGCTGGATAGCTAATGTTAAGCCAGCCAGGCCACCACCCGCAATACCGCAATCAAATTGTTGATCATTCATTAGGATAAATAATTACCAGGTGCCTGAAAGCAAAGCGATTTGTAACTGAATAGTTTTTTATGCCTGCATTTTGAAGAATGGCATGCCATTCTCTTTTTTTGAATCCCCTCCATACCGACAAGGGGGCGTCGTTTTTTACCAGTGGCGATTTTGAAAATAAACGGGTGATAAATTTAATGGCGTAGTAGGCTACCGGGTTTCTTTCAAGGTCATTGATAACAAACACTGTTTTATTTTTATTGCAGAATCTGATGAACCCAATGATCTCTTCTTCGGTAAAATGATGACAAAATAAAGAGGCGTGAACAATATCTATATCGTCGCTTGTTGAAAAAACATTCCGAAAATCATTACAATAAAAACTTATTTCAGGAAATGCGCTGCATGTTCTTTGGGCATAATCAATGCAATCCTGTTTTAAGTCAATACCGGCTAAGTGTATTTTATATTGTTTATCGTGCGCCCAGCGGACAATTGCTTTTAATGAATCGCCGCCACCGCAGCCAATATCAATGATCTTATAGGTTTTCGACTTATCGGTCATCACTTTTTTCAGTCCCTGTAAAGAAATAGCGTGACCACCCAAATATTTGTTGATGGTGTCCAGTTCCTTCAAATTTTGAAAAAGCAAGTCCCTTTGAATTTCGGGCTCGTCTAACAGTTCTTTTTGATATGATCGTTGTTTAAACATTTTCAAGAATTACTGTTTCCATGGTGAGGCCGGGGCCAAATGCAGCGCCGTAGGTAAGCTCCTTCTTATTTATAGATGCTTTTGTATCCCAAATATCTTTTAACACAAACAAAATGGTGGGCGACGACATATTGCCATAGTTTTTTAATACCCTGTACGAGCTTTCCAGATCAGCATCAGCTAATTCAAGTTCCTTTTGTATCACTTCCAGTATTTTTCTTCCGCCGGGATGGATGGCCCAGTGGGTAATGTCCTGCTTTTTTATGCCAAGCCTGTTTATCGAATCTTCGAACAGGTTTTTAAAACCCTTCTCAATCAATTGCGGGATATATGAGCTTAACGACATTAAGAAACCGGTGGAGGACAACTGCCAGGTCATATCCCGTTTCCCGTTCAGGTCGATTTGGGAATGGAAGTTTTTTATCCCGAAACCATTAAATTTATGTTTCGATGCAACAGCATCCGGTACAACTAAAGCGGCTGCAGCGCCGTCGCCGAAAAGCAAATTGGCCAGGGTATTGTCGAGGTCGTCAATTTTTTGAAAATGAATGGTGCATAACTCCACACAAACAACCAGCACGATGGCATTTGCATCGCTTTTGCAGATATAATCGGCTTGTTTTAATGCGTGAATGGCGGCATAGCAACCCATAAAATTAACAGAAGTACGGTTAATGGTTGAATTGAGCTGCAGGGACTGAACGATATCAATATCCAAACCGGGGGCAGACAGGCCTGTACACGAAACCGTAATAAGATGGGTGATCTGATGGTAAAGGATTTTACCCTTTATACAACTTTCAATTGCCCGGATACACAGTGGCGGCGCTGCTTTGTTAAAATACTGCATCCTGTACCCGATGGATGGGAAAGGCTCAAGGTTATGTGTTTTTGGAAAGAAAACCATATCCTCCTTGTTGGAAGAATAATCGGGTATCACAGAATAGCGGTTATCGATCCCGCTTTTGGCATACATGATCTTTAGTTTCCTTTTTTTTTGATCAGGATACTGGTACAAGTCCGACATAAACTCTGCTAAATCAGATTGCTTGTGTTTAAATTCTGGAAGTGCCGTTGATATGTTAGCTATAACGCTCATCTGAGAGTATTCAAAATTAATAGTGTGATAAAAAATAAATTCATGCAGGTAGAAGCAATAAAATTCATGCGCATCGTGTTTTTAAACGAGGCTTGCTTATCGTCTTTCAGCACTTTGAGAAACCACTGTAAAAAATAAATGATCACGGGGAATAAAAAGGCCTGGAATAACAGGAACTGCCCTGTTTTTTGTGCTGAACTAAAATAGAAGTATAATAATCCATTGGCAACAGCAAACATAATTGCGCAAAAAATAAAGGTGCCCCTGATGCCTAAAATATAACTGATGGTAATATCTCCCGCTGCTTTGTCCGCTTCATGCTGATACACCTGGGTGAGGGGATAAACCCCGCTGATCAGAAACAAACAGGCGGCTAATACAAGCAGGGTCTGGTTGTTCAATTCGGCAGTATTTTTACTTACACCGTGATAAACCATCCAGAAAGTAAAAGCGCCCTGGAAAAACACAACTGTTAAAAAGCCGGGAATGGCGTACTTTTTTAACCGGGTGCCCTTATAGCTATAGGCCCTTGAAGCAAGTAAATAGGCCAGCACACAGAAAAAGAAATAATACCCCAACAACAGGGAAAGGCTTAGGCCGATGGCATCAAAAATGACGGAGGTAAAAAAAAGCTTCCTGGTGGGTTTTGGCGGGTTTTCCAATCCGCCTATGCTCGATTCATCCTGGTCCATATAGCTGTTATAGCCATTGCTGGCAGGGTAGATGAAAAGATGCAAAACAAAAAAACAAATGACAGCTTTCGTCCAGTCAATTGCCTGTACCTGGCTGAGTGCAAAAAAGAATACAGGCATCAGGAAATAGGAGAAAGGTATCCTGAGTAACTTCAGTGTATCCGTATCTAAACCTGTCATTCTTTCGCTACTGGTATATGACTCTTTATTTTTCAATGGCCGGGCTATAATTTGATCAATGATGTGAATCCGGTTCAAAAACAGATAAATAGTTAACAATTAAAAAAATCCGGGCCAATCTTTAAGTATTGATCCCGAAGCAAAAGCACTCAAATTGATTGCTCCCCCCTGAACATACAAATACCTAACAAAGAAATTGAAGCCCTGTTTCAAAGATACGGGAATATTGATAAACACGGTTTGCGGAGAAGGAAAATGTGGGGAGCATTTTTGGTGGAGCCGAAGGGGTTACGTTTTAGGGCATGATTGGTATATTCATCTGGGCGGCAACGAGTCAGTGGATTGGGTTTATCGCTTTTTAACTACACTATCCTGGTGGATTTTGCTGAGTATCCATTTATCGTTAACCTTTATCATTGTGCATGATAAGTAAAGATCTAAACTATCACCTTCAACTGCGACCCTAAAAATTGCCGGGCTATGTGGGTCCTTTATAAGGCTATCGCTATAATAAGTATATGTGTTAAAGTCATTGATGCGGGTCTCAATATACCTGTTTGAGTGAAGTTGTTCTACGCCCTGTGCAAAATAGTCAGGGGTCTTCTGTAAATAAGAAACTAATGCATACATCGCTCCAGATAATAATACCAGTATCAGAAACCCTTTTAAAACATTTTTCCTTCCCCCAAAAGTCTTAATCGCAGGCTCAAAAAAAATCATAAAAGAAGTATATGGAGACCATCGTTAAACAAACAATCACTAATAATAGAAAGAGATAAATCATAAGGTTGCGTAGTTTGTTCCTTTCAAATATACGAAAATGGGGTAGATAAAACAGTCATTTATGGCCCCTATGACGATTTAGGCGGGTCCCCATTTCACAAATTCTGAAAAGACGGGTCATTATAACGAAAAGATGGAGATTTTCAAGGCTGCCAGAGGCTTAGCCTCGACCAATATTGTAGCAACGGATTTTAATCCGTTGAAAGATGACAGGAAAAAAATCAAGAGCCGTAGGTTCGACCCATATAAATAGGAAGCTAATATGGATCGTGCTTACAGCACTCTTTATGTTGAATTCATGTAACAACGGGTTAAAACCCGTTGCTACAAAATGTTTCGAGCCGAAGGCTCTACAATTAAATGCTTATTCATACAATGGGTTATAGAGCCTCATTTTTTAACCATCGCCGATGCAGAGCCCCCCCAATATTTAATAAAATCTATTATCTAAATAGTACCTTTGAGCAAACAGCTAATTAAAACCATACCATAAACAAACTTAACCGGGTCAAAAAAGTATGAAAAAAATAACAGCAACCTTATTTTTATCAATTCTGTCATTTTGCACTTTCGCGCAGGATGTAAATAAACTTATTCAGCAAAATGATGTTGAGCGGATTATAAAAACCTTATCTGCTGATGATATGCAGGGGAGGGCCACTTTTACGCCGGGCATTGAAAAGGCCGCCCGCTTTATTGAAAGCGAGTACAAGCAAATTGGTTTGCTGCCACTGGCAGGCGACGACGGCTTTCGTCAAAATTTCACCATGACCCGCGTTACCGCTTTAAAAACCTTTGTAAATATCAACAGTAAAATGATTTCGCCCGACAGCGTTTTTACCAGCACAAGCGCAACATCATTTAACTGGAGCAATAATAGCGAGGTGCAAATTGTGAAACTCAGCGTCGACAAAAATTTCCGCACCGAATACCGGGGCTATATGCAAAGCGGCAAAAAAATGCTGATCATGGTCGATCCGCAGTTTACAGCGCAGTTTAACAGTTTGAAAGACCGCTTGAAAAAAGGCACGATCAGCAATAAAACTGATGATAACCAGGCGCTGGTTTTTGTATTGGGCAACCACGATGATATAAAATCTTTTGACGTAAGCTATACAGGTAAAAAGGAAGAACTTCCCCTGTTTAATATTGCGGGCATTATCCCCGGTAAAAGCAAACCGGATGAATACGTGGTTTTTTCGGGACATTACGACCATTTGGGTATCCTGAAACCCGTGCAGGGCGATAGCATTGCCAATGGCGCGGATGATGATGCTTCGGGCACTACGGCGGTAATCACGCTGGCCAAGTACTACAAAAAACTAAACAATAATGCCCGCACCCTGGTTTTTGTTGCCTTTACCGCCGAGGAGATCGGCGAATATGGCTCGCAGCATTTCGCCACGACGGTGGACCCGGCAAAGGTTGTCGCCATGTTTAATATTGAAATGATAGGCAAGGCATCAAAATTTGGTGAGAATTCGGCATTTATTACCGGTTTTGAGCGCTCGGACTTTGGCAAAATCCTGCAAAAGAACCTCGAAGGTACTGCCTTCAAATTTTACCCCGACCCATACCCTGCAC
>JBIOHE010000259.1:0-6223 GCA_044448725.1 Sphingobacteriales bacterium
ATCTTGATTCAAATTAAATTATAATGATAACAATACAATAACCCTAAAAACGAACAGATGTTGATAATTATTGGATGAACATGATTATTTAATCCTTTCAATTTTACAAATAAAACAGCATGCCTCTGCATTTCGTGCATGAAGATATTCAATATCAGCCTTTTGTTTAAAAACTTCAGCAATCATTTCATCCACATCGGCATCGCCAACCAATTTGGTAAAAATCATTTGCTGCCCGGCGTTATACCCTATCAGGGTTAGCGGAAAACTTTTTTTATCCGCTTTAATTTCGGGCGGGAAACGATAAATATCCGCGTATTCCTCAACTTCATCGCTATGTATAAAAACCGGGCCGGGCTGGTTATAGGCATTGTCAATTTCAAAAGGACTGTGCGTTAATACCAAACGCTTATCTACCCCTTTTTTAAATGCCTTTAATGAAACCCGGCAAGGACCTGAACCCGTAGCAATTTGTTCGGTCACGCGGTGACCGAAATCATCGGTCAGGGTTGATCTTATTTTTGCAGCGTAAGCTTTTGAAATGGGCACTATCTTAAATTTGTTCATGGTTTAATATTTTATGAAGCAAATTTGAGTGTTTAAAGTCCCAATTAAAACCCGGAACTTGCGGACATTGGTTTGAACCGCTGGTTAATTTGATTTTGGATTTCGTTGAAGTGAATTTTTTCTAAACTCGAATTTTTAGAATTTTAGAATTAACAGAACCTGACTTTTCAAAATTCTAAAAATTCCTCAATTCCAAAAATTCGGGTTCTGACAATTTCAAAAAAGATCAAACCGTCATTGCCGCTTTCACCAGATATGGCAAAATCTCTTTCTGAAAAGAAACAAAATTCTTCCTTACATCCGAATCACTTACCGAGGTAAATGCGAAGCTGAAAACTATGTTTTTACTGCAATTTATTAAAAAGCGCAGGCGCTGTAAATAGGTTTCGTGTTTGCGGATGCCGCTAAGCTGGGAAAATGCATTTACCAGCATTTCTTCCAGTTCGTTGGAGAGGTTTTTCAAAAAAGCCTGTGAATTGGCTGATTCACGGATAAAATCCCAGCCGATAAACTCATTACATACGGTGTACGAAAGGCGGCAGGTTTTCATGATGAGGGTGTTCAAATGCGCCTCCTCATCTTCTTCGTTGGTATTGCTGTGGATAAGGTCCTGAACGCTTACCTTTATATAATCCATCAGCAAAGAATGCAAAACATCTTCTTTGCTGTCAAAATATTTATAAATAGTGGCTTTCGCAATTTTGGCCCTTTTTG
The DNA here is from genome assembly GCA_044448725.1 of Sphingobacteriales bacterium. GTDB lineage: Bacteria > Bacteroidota > Bacteroidia > Sphingobacteriales > Sphingobacteriaceae > Mucilaginibacter. The sequence continues at coordinate 1,282 of JBIOHE010000259.1, forward strand.
CAATTTCATTAACGCTGGTTTTATGATAACCAAATTTACGAAACAAGTCCTGCGCCGCCCTTTTAATGCTTTCTTTTATTTTGTCAGCTTCCATGTATCAATCAGGCGCAAATATAGTGAAAAGTTTGAGTGGTGAGTTGTGATTGGTGAGTTGTGAGATGTAGTAAAAAGTGAATCGTGCCCGGGCAACTTTTTAAAAAAACCACTCACAACTCACTACTGACCACTCACCTATTCATTAATTGGAAACATAAAGCTCCCCGTTGCTTACATCAATATAATATGATTTAAGCGATACCGAAGCCGGTCCTTTTACCGGACTGCCGTCAATGAGTGAGAATTTCGACCCGCTGCATGGGTCGGTAACGGTAAAGCCACCAGAATCAAGAGTTACTGCGCATCGGTTTTGGGGGAGATAAGTACTGCAGCGGTCATAACAGGCATAACTGCCATCCGCTTCGCGGTGTAAAATTAAACCTGCAACGCCAATGCCGTTAAGTACAACCGAACCGCCCGGCACATTGAGCGCACTTAAACGCGGATCAGTTAATGCGTCCTGAAAATTTACGGCAACATTGGGGATTGGCGAGCCGCTTTTACCACATGAAAAGCAGGCTACAGCTACGGCGATGAGCAGTATTATTTTTTTCATACGATCTCTGTTTGAAATTGCTTTAAAAAGCGAACATCGTTCTCAGAGAATAAACGTAAATCACGTATCACATATTTTAAGTTGGCAATTCTTTCTATGCCCATGCCGAAAGCAAAGCCTGTGAACTTTTTGCTGTCGATATTGCAGTTTTCCAAAACATTGGGGTCCACCATGCCGCAACCCAAAATTTCAACCCAGCCGGTATATTTACACATGTTACAGCCCGCGCCCTTGCAAATGGTGCAGGAGATATCCATTTCTGCAGATGGCTCTGTAAAAGGGAAATACGATGGCCTGAAACGTACCTGGGTACCTTCGCCGTAAAGCTCCTGCACAAAGTGGTAAAGCGTTTGTTTTAAATCGGCAAAGGATACATTTTCATCAATATACAAACCTTCTACCTGATGAAAAAAGCAGTGCGCCCTGGCCGAAATGGCTTCGTTACGGTAAACCCTGCCCGGCATAATAGCGCGGAACGGCGGTTTGCCGTTTTCCATCATCCGCACCTGTACCGACGAAGTATGGGTACGCAGGGCAATATCATCTTTACCACTGTTTTTTTTGATAAAGAAAGTATCCTGCATGTCTCTTGCAGGGTGTTCTTCGGGAAAGTTAAGAGCCGAAAAATTATGCCAGTCGTCTTCAATCTCAGGCCCTTCGGCAACCACAAAACCAAGCCGCTTAAAAATATCAATAATCTCAATTCGTATCAATGATAACGGATGGCGCGAACCGATATTAAATCCTTCCCCCGGTAAAGTGAGGTCGAGTCCTAAGTCCTGAGTCTTAAGTCCGGAGTCAAAAGTTTCCTTCAGCTCATTGTATTTGGCTTCTGCAAGTTGTTTAAACTGGTTAAGCACTTTGCCGAATGTCCGTTTTTCTTCGGGGCCTACGGTTTTAAACTGTTCAAACAGGTCTTTTATAATTCCTTTGGTGCCTAAAAATTTTATACGGAAGGTTTCCAGTTCATCAGCATTAGCTGGTGAAAAAGTGGTTATTTCGGCGGTATATTGGTCTATTTGAGCTTGCATTATGGTGTTTTTAAAAGAGCTTTTCGCTCTGCTATTATTTTATCAGTTATTTTATAAAAATATTCTTCGCCAAGTTGTTTAAGCGTTATGTTTCTTCTGTTAGCTTCGTCTTTAAGCTGTTTATGAGTTTCAGCGTCAAGGGTAAGTGTTATTTTTTGTTTCATACTATCCTGCAAAACAATATAATAAATTATTTAATCACCCCCAACATTTTCCCTACCTTAGTAAACGCCGCAATAGCCTTGTCCAAATGTTCGGTAGTGTGCCCTGCGGATATCTGTACCCTGATCCTGGCTTTTCCTTGCGGAACTACCGGGTAATAAAAGCCGATCACATAAATGCCTTCATCCAGCATTTTTGCGGCAAATTCCTGTGCCAGTTTTGCATCATACAGCATCACCGGTACAATGGGATGTATGCCGGGTTTAATATCAAAACCGGCTTCGGTAATTTTTTCGCGGAAATATTGGGTATTGCTTTCCAGCTTGTCGCGAAGGTCAGTAGTTTCACTCAGCATGTTCAATACCGCGATGGATGCCCCGGTTATTGATGGCGCAAGGGTATTTGAAAATAAATAAGGGCGCGAACGCTGGCGCAGCATATCAATGATCTCCTTACGGCCGGAGGTAAACCCGCCGGACGCTCCGCCAAGGGCTTTGCCAAGTGTGCCGGTAATTATATCTATTTTGCCCATTACGTTATGGTACTCATGGGTACCACGACCTGTTTTACCCATAAAGCCCGAGCAATGGCTCTCGTCTATCATCACCAAAGCATTGTATTGTTCGGCCAGTGCGCAAATTTTATCCAGTTGTGCAATAGTTCCGTCCATGCTGAATGCGCCGTCAGTAACAATAATGCGATGACGACAGCTCACAGTAGCTTTCAGTTTTTCTTCCAGATCGGCCATATCATCGTGCTTGTAGCGCTGGCGCTGGGCCTTGCATAAACGAACCCCGTCGATAATAGAAGCATGGTTCAGCTCGTCCGAGATAATGGCATCCTGCTCATTAAACAAGGGCTCAAAAACCCCGCCGTTGGCGTCAAAAGCTGCGGCATAAAGGATAGTGTCTTCCGTTCCTAAAAATTCAGCGATCTTTTTTTCCAGCTCTTTATGAATATCCTGGGTACCGCAAATAAACCGTACCGATGAAAGCCCGTAGCCATGGGTATCCATAGTCTCTTTTGCTGCCGCAATCACCTTTGGATGGGCCGAAAGCCCCAGGTAATTATTGGCGCAAAAATTTATCACATGCTTTCCCCCCAGTACATCAATTTCAGCACCCTGGGGCGATGTGATGATCCGCTCCCTTTTATACAATCCGGCGCTTTCAATAGCTGCAAGCTCCTGTTGTAAAACCGGCTTTAGTGTATTATACATAGTATAGCTGTTTATGAGGATGCAAAATTAAGAATTAACAGCAATTGAACGGGTTAATCGGACTTTAAAAAACATAAACTTTTAATAATGAAACAATTTGCCTGCTAAGGGTATTGAATAGTAATAGTTATGAGAAGTATTTTATTGTTATTTTTTGTTGTTTTATGCGCCTTCAACTCTTCCGCACAGCAATATGTTTTATCGGGCCAGATTACCGGGGAACGAAATCTGCCAATTTCGTTTGCATCTGTATATATTAAAAATTCAAGTTACGGCACTACCGTCAATGAAAACGGTTCGTACATTTTCAAATTAAAACCAGGGGTTTACGACATAGTTTACCGCGTTGTTGGTTATAAAGAAAAGACCGACAGGCTTACCATCACAAACCAGGACGAGCAACATAACGTGCAGCTTGATGATGAGCCATATCAGCTGAAGGCAGTAAAGTCAAAAGAAAAAGACAAAAATGATCCCGCCAATGACATCATGCGACAGGTTTTAAATAAGCGGGAATTTTATTTAAACGAAGTCCATTCTTACAGATGCGCCATTTATATAAAAGGGGTCAAAAAAATAATAAGCGTACCAAAAACCCTTTTGGATAGGGGGATAGCAAAGCTGCTCGGCCTGGATACAAGCGGCAGGGGAATTTCTTATCAGTCAGAATCATTATCTTCTTTTAGTTTTGAGCAACCCGACAAAGTAGAGGAGGTATTTGCAGCGTCTAAGGTCTCCGGTACAAGCCCTCCTTTTGGCTATAACAAGGCATCCGATCTGCAGGTCAACTTTTATAAAAATCTATTTTTTGTGGATGGACTAAGCAGTCACGCCTTTGTGTCACCGGCCTCTGCTTACGCCTTTAAATATTACAGGTTTAAACTATTAGGGACAATAAGCAGCGACGGGAAAATAATTGATAAAATACAGGTACAGTCGAGGATCGGTAAAGCATTGTCGTTTTCAGGAAGCATTTATATCATGGAAGACGGCTGGCGGATTTATGCCGTAGATCTGATATTAACTAAAGTAGTAAACAATCTTAATTTTGTCGATACACTAAAGGTTACCCAACAATATATCCCGGTTGGCAATACATGGGAGCCATTGTCATTTCAATATAGTTACAATGGAAATGTGAATGGTTTAAAATTTAGCGGTTACTATTTGGGGATAAACAATAATTATAAAATTGACACGGCTTTTAAACCGGGATATTTTACCGGAGAAATTTTGCATGTGGATACCGAAGCAAACAAAAGAAGCGCTCCTTTTTGGGCTGATGTAAGGCCGGTACCCCTGACTATGCCTGAAATAAATAACTATAAAAGGAAAGACAGCCTTGAAGTTCTGCAGGAATCAAAAACATATCAGGATTCTGTCCAGCACAATGAAAACACCTTTGGATTATTACCATATACGATTGACGGCTATCTGGCTACTTATAAAAACTATCGGGATTCACTTTATTTAAACCCGCTTGCACAAACCATCTATTACAACACGGTGGAAGGCTGGGGCGTTTATTTGAAAGGCAGTTATACAAAAACTTATGAAGACAACAGGTCGCTTAGTATTTCCCCGATGTTACGGTACGGAACTGCAAATAAATTGTTCAGCGCAAATATTCATACAGAATACCTGTACGATCCGGAAAATGCCGGAAAGTTTTTTTTAGATTTTGGCAGCGACCTGCGCGATTTGAACACCCTGGGAACCCGCTCATTATATTTTAATACTTTGAGTACTTTATTAAGCGAACAGAATTTTGTGAAATATTATCGTTCGGTATTTGGTGATTTTGGATGCCAGCGTGAACTTTTAAACGGTATTTTATGGACCGCAAATATATCTTATGCCGATCGTACACAACTATAC
>JBIOHE010000260.1:0-6192 GCA_044448725.1 Sphingobacteriales bacterium
CGCAAATGCAGAATCCTTCAACTCAAAAATCAAGAATTTCAGGGCCAATTTAAGAGGGGTTACCGATGTCTCGTTCTTCTTGTTTAGGTTGGAAAAATTGTTTGCCTGATAAACGATCCCCAACTTTTTCGCTTGATCCCATTTTACCGCTGTCAACCAGTTCATGTTTCAGGGCCATCAGCTGTAATCCCCCGGTAAGGTAAGCCACCTGGTAAAGCGGACTGTAACCGCCGGTAAATGAACGGCGTACTTCGCCTTCGGCATTAGCGCGTTCCTGGCCCACATGGTCAACCAAAAAGTCGATGCATTGCTGGGGTGTCCAGTTGCCGGGGTGGTAGTTTAGCGAGTAAAATATCCCCCATTTTCGGGATATTTTTAATGCAAAGGAAACTTTAATTTCGATAAAAAACATTTGCGTTATGAAAAAACTTATCCTGCCGGCAGTTTTTATGTTGTCGTTACTGCTGGTTGTGAAAAAAGGTGCGGGACAGGGAACTGCTTCAAACACCACGTCGTTTAGCAGCTATCAGAATTATGATTTTATCCCGGGCGAGAAAATAATTTTCGAAGACGATTTTACCGGAGACCAGGATGGTGAATTTCCGACACACTGGAAACTGGTAAAAGGCCAGGCTGTAGTTAATAAAGTTGACGATAAACCATCTTTGCTGCTTTCGGAGTTTCAGGGCGAAGTAATGCCGCGTATGAAAACTGAAACTTATTTACCCGATGGTTTTACATTTGAATTTGATTTTATATACAAAAAATATAAAGATGAAGGTTATTTGACTAACTTTTTTAGCGATGCGCTCGGTGTTGAATTTTATTATAAAGATCCAAAAGGCGTGTATAGCCATCCTTCATACCGGGTAGTGTTGGAAAGGCGTAAAGTTAAAATAGGGGACCTGGAAAAAGAATACCCCGCAGACTTATTAAATGGCTTCGATGAAAAATGGCACCATGCTGCTATTATATATAAAAACGGGCAGATAAAAGTTTATGTAGATCAGTTTCGCGTTTGTGTTAACCCCAACATTGATAACCTGCCTTTAAGGTTATCTTTTGATGATTTGGCATTCAGTAAAAATAACCCCATTATATTTACCAATATTAAACTGGCAAGCGGCGGCGGGATGAATATGATCGGCAAAAAATTTACCGACGCCAAAATAGTTACACACGGCATCAACTTCGATGTTAACAAAGCAGTAATCAGGCCCGAAAGCATGGGCACCTTAAATGAAATAGTTAAAATACTTCAGGACAATCCGGATGTAAAGTTTGAAATAGGCGGTCATACAGATAGTGACGGCGATGACGCTGCAAACATGAAATTATCCCAGGCCAGGGCCGATGCCGTTCGTACGCAACTCATCAGTATGGGTATTGATGCGGGCCGCCTGACCACCAAAGGCTATGGAAGCACAAAACCTATAAGCGACAATACAACACCCGAAGGCAAAGCCAATAACCGCAGGGTTGAGTTTGTGAAAATATAAACATCGGGGGATTGCATTAAAACTTCCGAAGTTTTCAAAACTTCGGAAGTTTGTTAAGTTTGTTAAAGAGCATCATTTCCCAAAATCATAAAACTTCCACCTGGTAACAAAATCCCGGTCTAATGCCTGGTTGGTTAACGTTGCCCGTACCATTTCAATAGGCATGGTATTTTCTTTGATTACGGCATCGTGAAATTGTTTATAGGTCATTTTGCCGCTGTCAACCAGTTCGTGTTTCAGCGCCATCAGCTGTAAACCTCCTATAAGGTAGGCCACCTGGTAAAGCGGACTGTAATCTCCCCTGAATGAGCGGCGTACCTCCCCTTCTGCATTGGCGCGTTCGTGGCCAACGCGATCAACCAAAAAGTCGATACATTGTTGAGGTGTCCAGTTGCCGAGGTGGTAGTTTAAGGAGAAAATAATACGTGCGCAACGGTGCATGCGCCAGAACAACATGCCTACCCTTTGTTCGGGTGTTTGGGCAAAGCCCTGCTGGTAAAGCAGCAATTCCCAGTAAAGCGACCATCCTTCTATCCAGAAAGGAGTATAAAAGGCCTGCCGGTAGGCTTTATACCTGCTGTTCATAAAATATTGCAGATTATGACCCGGTAAAAGCTCATGCTGTACCGTTCCGCGGGAGAAATAGGGGTTATTGCCGCGCATGCTCATCAGTTTATCCTCCTCGTTCATGGTATTGGTAGGGTAGCTGATAATGATCTCGGAACCACCTAAAAAGAAAGGGTTTACCAATTGCGCTTCGGGCGTCATCATTGTCATTCCCCAGGTTTCTTCCGCCAAAGGGGGGATGGTGATCAGGTCGCGGCCCTTTATAAAGCTAAGGGCATCGTTGTACAACTTTAAAATCTCCTCGGGCTGTTTCCCAGCGGGTACATAACTATTTTTTACTTTCTCCAGGGCCTTGTGCCAGTCGTCACCAAAGCCCATTTCCTGCGAAGCTTTCAGCATTTCCTTATCACAATAAGCAAACTCCTTATTGGCGAGGGTAATCAGTTCTTCGGGCGTATAAGGGATCATTTCGGCTTTTAGCTGGCGAATGAGTTCATCCCGGCCAACCGGGACACCCTTTATGCCGCTGCTGTCGGGCTTTTGGGTAGTATTGATCTTGCCTTTACTGAAGATGACAGTTGCGTAAGTATTTAATGCAGAATCGAGGTTTTTATAAGGTTTGGGCGTCCACCAGGTAAAATTGGGGTCGTAACCGATGTAGAAATCGTAAAAGCTTTTTAACCTGCTCCGCAATCCCATTACCGCCGCTTTTCCTTTTCGGGCCAGCGGCATATCAATGGATTGCAACGCGCTGAAGGATGCTTTTGAAGTATTCACTGCTTTTAAAATATTATTCAACTGCAGGGCCACTTCTTGTCCCTCCAATGAGATCCCGCGGCGGCGTTTCTTTTCCAACTGATAAATATCATCTGCAAAAGGAATGTAAGCACTAATCTTGCTGTATTCATCCTCATCCAGTTTTAATGCGCCGAGATCAAAAACGATCTCCTTTTTTAGCAGAATATAATCCACTTTGCCGTAGATACTCATGCTGTCGAAGTCTGCCTGTTTCAGTTTTTCGAGGTAGCTGTTGCCAATTTCAACCAGGCGCTGCCGTTCTTCGGGTGAGGTTTGTACAGATTGGTCTTCGTAACCATTAATTTTAGTATAGGGAGAATAAAAGTCTTTGATGGCGTTCATGTCCTGCCCGTATTGTACAATCAGCCCCGAAACTTCACTTGCCTGTTCGTACATCGACGCATTTTTTACTTGCGACTGTGCCTTAAGTTGATTTACCTGAAATACCTGATATATAAAAGTAATCAATAAAACAATAACCTTTGGATAAGCTTTTAAACTAAAATTTTGGCGCAGGTTTTTATAATACATGAGGCAACAGGATTAATAAATGGAAATTGAAATATATGATTATTTAACGGGGATAAAAATAAATGATAAAACGGGTTTTATTAGCAATAAATTGATTGGTTGTGGCAGATTTTTGCCCTGTTTTAAGCGGGATGAAATTTAATTATTCTAATTTTATAGGATTAAACATTAAGATTTACTTATGAACCAAAACTTATTTAAAACCCTCTTGCTCGCGGCAGGCATGTGTTTGCTTTTTTGCACCGCAGGCTATGCCCAGTCAAACCCCGTCAACACCAAACAGGACCTGGACGCCAGTCGCGTTAAGATAGATTCGCTGGACAACCAGCTCATGAAGGTATTGGGCGAAAGGGAACGAATTGTGAAGGCTATCGGGATCTACAAAGCAAAAAACCATATCCCGCCATTACAGGCGGCGCGGTTTCAGCAGGTGGTTGAAAAAGGCATTGCCGCCGGAAACCGGGAGGGTTTATCGACAGAATTTATTACAGAGTTATTGAATGCTATTCATAAGGAAAGTTTGAGGATTGAGGGGGATAGCACACTAAAAAAGGAGTAATTGTTTTTTGAATAAGTTTAAAAATCATCATTAAAAGTTGTTTAAACGGAAAAATATTATGTAATTTAGCTATTTGTGTGTTGGGACATGATAAAACGTATATTACAAACAGCTATTCAGGATCGGTTTTTTAAAAATAAAGCCATTTTACTTTTTGGTCCGCGCCAATGCGGCAAATCCACTTTGATTGAAAGTTTGCTGACAGGTAAGGAATATTTGTACCTGAATGGAGATGACGCCGATGTAAGGGAAACATTATCAAATACAACTTCAACAAAATTAAGCGCAATTATCGGACGGCATACCATAGTATTTATTGACGAAGCGCAACGCATCCCCAACATTGGGCTTACACTCAAAATAATTACCGACCGCCTAAAAAATGTACAGATAATTGCTACGGGGTCATCGGCTTTTGAACTTTCGAGCCAGGTTAATGAACCGCTTACCGGCAGAAAATATGAATTTATGCTTTTCCCGTTGAGCTTTGCCGAAATGGTTGAATATCATGGTTTCTTAAAGGAGAAGGGATTAATTGAACACCGTATGATTTATGGTTATTATCCGGAAATTGTTACCAGGCCGGGAGAAGAAAGAGAGTTGATAAAATTATTGGCAGAAAGTTACTTGTATAAAGACCTGCTGATGCTTGAACAACTAAAAAAGCCTGTACTGCTTGAAAAGCTTTTGAAGGCGCTGGCATTACAAACAGGAAGCGAAGTGAGCTATAACGAACTTGCGCAAATGATAGATGCCAACAAGCAAACCGTTGAAAGGTATATTGATCTGCTTGAAAAGGCTTATGTAATATTTGTTTTGCCTGCGCTCAACCGCAATGTCCGGAATGAGATAAAAAAAGGGAAGAAAATATATTTTTATGATTGCGGGATCCGAAACGCTGTGATTAACAATTTTAACCCAATGTCATCAAGGACGGATGCCGGGGCGTTATGGGAAAATTTTGTTATCGCTGAAAGAATGAAGTTTTTACGCTATAACAATATTGATGCTAAACAATATTTCTGGCGCACTACCCAGCAGCAGGAAATTGATTTGATTGAGGATTACGGCGAAAGCCTGTCTGCATTTGAATTTAAGTGGGGTAAAACCGGGAAGGTCCGTTTCCCCCAAACTTTTACGGACAACTATCCCGGTTCAAAAACCTTTGTTGTTTCGCCGGATAACGTGGAGGATTTTTTATTGGCGCCCCCCAATTATTAAACAAATATGGAACAGCTGACAGGAGATTTGAAACAACAGAAGCATCTGATAAAAAATTGAGTAACTTTAAATAAAGCTCGCTTTTTTGAATTAAAACGCTAATCTCAACCAATTATGAAACCTGAAAAAGACATTGCCCCTGGCGGCTTTACCCGCAGAAAGTTTATTTATAATGTTTCCGCAGCGGTTGGGGCCGGCGTGGTGTTAGCCTCGCCATTGTTTGCACAGGCGGCAAGCTTCATTAAAACCGATGAAACCTATACGGTAAAGCAAATTATGGATATGTTTATTAAGGAAGTTCCGGGCGGGGTAAAGGCTGATACAGTGGATACCCTGAAAGCCGGCAGCCCCGACACAAAGGTGACCGGCATAGTCACTACCATGTTTGCTGACATCGCGGTTATCCGTAATGCTATTGATTTGGGCGCAAATTTTATCATCGCCCATGAGCCGACGTTTTATAACCACCCCGATGATACCGGCTGGCTCAGGAATGATGAGGTTTACCGCTATAAGGTTGACCTGCTGAAACAGCACAATATTGCAATATGGCGAAACCACGATTATATACATTCCATGGTGCCGGACGGGGTTACCACAGGCGTGCTGGCAAAGCTTGGCTGGCAAAATTATGCTGATTCCACCATTCCTAATATTGTTACCCTCCCCAAAACAACTTTAAAAGGCCTTATAGGCCATGCCAAGGCAAAACTGAATATTGAGGAAGTGAGATATATTGGCGATCCGGCCCAAAAATGCAGCCGTGTTGTGCTGATCCCCGGCGCCGCGGGAGGCACGACACAAATTGAAGCTATAGGCAAGTACAAACCTGATGTATTGGTAGTGGGTGAGATATCGGAATGGGAAACTGCCGAATATGTGCGCGACGCGCTGGCAAAAGGGGATAATTTATCACTGATAGTATTAGGCCATATTGCCAGCGAAGAACCAGGATCTGAATTTATGCTGAACTGGCTGAAAGAAAAAGTTCCGGGCATCAAAGCAACCCACGTACCG
>JBIOHE010000261.1:0-6189 GCA_044448725.1 Sphingobacteriales bacterium
CCGTTAAACCGGTACCCTATTTAAAACCATTATCATGAGTGATATTAAACTAAACTTTATCAACAATTCAAACGACGCCAACAATTCAGAAATTATCATTTTTCAGAAGAATGAGGCCTTCACCGATGCGCCTGCCGTGGCATGGAAAGTAATTAAAAGCTGCGGGCAGGGCTGTAATCACCCTTTTATATTTCCGGCGGGTGTAACAGTGTCGGCAAGTGACAGCAACAGCAACTATTTTCCGGAGATGCCTGCAACAGGCGGCCAGGTTTTTCAGGCTGTGCTTACGCCATCGGGCGACACGCTTGAAATGACCTCAATAGCCACCCAACCCGGCGAAATAGATATTGTAAACGCCTCAGCTTCGGACGCTATTAATGCCAAGGTTTATAGGAATGGCCGTTTGCTGGCTACGAAAACCCGCGTGTTACCCGGTCAGAAGGCTGTGTTTGTGTTTCAGCCCACCCTTTGGATAGGGGCGGTTTCGCAAATTCAGCAAGGGCAAATAATGGACTTCTTCATCGAGTCGCAGATTAATACCCAAATTTCACTGATTGGCATCGAAAGCGCCGATATTGTGATGACCGGCGGAGGCCCCGGCCAGAGTTCAACGCCGTTTGTTTTTACGCTGGAAAATGTGGTGTATGTGTGAGGGGGGGATTGTGCGAGGGGGGATTTAATCAGGTTGTTTGAATTGGCAAATCGAGAGTATGTGACTGTGTTCTAATTTTAAAAACCTTTGAATCTAAATTAAGTAAAACCTATGAAGCAACATTATTTAGTTTTTTTATTTATAATTTTTACGACCTCAATATGTAGCGGGCATTCAATTTTCTTTAAAAGTGAACAACAAGATAGCCTTCAGCTAAAAGCTAAAAAGCTTAAACAGTTGTACATACTTGCAACTGCATCAACCGATACAAAAGAAATATACGAAAAACGATTTTTTGATGAGTTTCCCGGTACATTTAAGCAGCTCAATGAACTTTATGGGTATGAAAATAGCAAAGCAGCTATTTTATACTATGAAGCGACGGAACATATAATGGGGCTATTTAATAACTTAAACAGTATAAATGATACGGTCTATTACAGAAAAACTATCGGTATTGCACTTGGCGGCAAGTGGGATGCCGATGCAGTTAATTATTTTCAGGCCGGATTAAAAGACAGAATTGAGAAAAAACCTGAATTAGCCATTTATATTCTTGAAAGTTTACCCGAAAAAGATGTAAAAAGTTTTTGGTACTTTTATTTTGATGAACCTCATCCTCCAAAACAAATTGACATTTCGTTGCAGAAAATAAAATCAATCGATAGTAAAATATATACCATAATGGTCAGCTCACACAATGAAGCTTTAAGTCAGGAGGAATAGAATTTTACCCCATTTAAAGCTCTTTTAGTTTAAAAAGCAACCCTATGAATAAACTGGACTTCAAAATTGCTCTTCGCACGTTTTTAAAAGGTAAATGGTATAATATTTTAAATATGTCCGGCTTAGCCCTGGGTTTGGCGGCATTTATTTTTGTTTCCCCGCTACCGCAAGCAATTTTTCGCTGCCGCAAGCGTCCTCGCTTGTGGTCCGCATGCTTGGCAGCCGGTATGCGATGCTGTTGCGATGATTACTGATTAACTAAGACTTAAAAAAATCTAAAAAAAAAGGGACAAATGCAAGCAGGGCAGTGCATCGCGTTTACCTGGCATGCGGGCCACAAGCGGGGACGCTTGCGGCAGCGGTGTCTGAACCATGATTTATAAGATTAAGGGATTGCAGGATTTTTTTTTAATCATGGTCATCTTTAAATCCTAAAAATCATGGTTCAGACAAAAATACCCCCCCAAACCTACCTCCCCGCCAGCGCAGCAAACTTACTCTCATAATCCTTAAGCTGCGCCTGTAATTGCAGGCTTAAATCCTGCTGATGATAGTTTTTAGTGGTATCGGCCAGACCGCTCAATAATTGTACACCAAACTGAACCGTGCGCTGATCCATTGCTTCCATATTATTTTTTTGCAGCATGGCATAGTTATAATCCAGCTGACCGGCAATAAAGTTGTCGATGCTTTTTACATACTTATTGGCCAGTTTTAAATCATCCAGTTTATAAGCAGTTTGCGCCATAAAGAACTTTTGCGCGGCGGTATCAATATCCGGGTTTATATCCGGCATTTGCTCATCAAACTTATGGATAGCCTTTAAGGCCAGGTCGCGGTGTCCGTCTTTTATCAAACCCTCGGCAAGTTCATGGAAAGTAGCCAGCATGTCCGGGTAAAACATCGTGGTGGATACATTATCAAGGTTTTTGGCATTTTTAAAATTGCCGAATTTGAATTTGTTCACCACGTTATCGTACATCACCAGGCTATTGGTTTTTACATCTCCCTTATCCGCACTGGTATCCGGTTTAAACGGAATTAAATGATAAACAAATCCTTCTTTATATAAATACGGCTGCAGGCCGATCATCCCTTCAGTCGGCATAAAGGCAGTAAAACAAACCGGCCTTTTCCAGTTATTATGGGCCAGTATATCCAGCATAGCCAGGTTATCCTTGGTTACATAGTTTGAAGGGTATTTCCACTCCATGCTATTGGTCAGTTTATCTTTCTGATCAGCGCTTACCACGCCGTTTTTCAGCACTTCATCCGGGTTAACCGTTAACTTAAAGTTTTTGGTAGGCAGGTAATTCAGCGCGGAGCCATCCTGATAGCTGGCTTTTGTGCGGCTATCGTCCGAAGTTATAAAATCAAAAATATCCTTTACTTCAACAGGCCCTGCTATTTTGGCATCGTTAAAATAAAGCACATCCCTTACGCCTTCCTTATATTTATCAAAAGGCAAAGTAATAGGCAAAGCAGCCGATTGGTTCATTTTGCCCTGCATCTGGTGGATGTACCAGTCGCCGCTAAACAGGCTCAGGCAAACAATACGCACGTCGGGCCTGATGCCTTCCACTTCCTGATCGTACCATAAGGAATAGGTGTCGTTATCGCCGTAAGTAAATAAAATTGCATTTTTGGGACAGGAATTCAGGAAATCATAGGCCATATCATGCGGCGTTAATTTTGTTGAGCGGTCGTGCCCTTTCCATTCCTTGGTCAGCAGTAAAACCGGACCGGCCAGCAGGCATATCGCAAACGAGCCGATAGCCGCGAGGCGGGCATTTATTTTTATGCGGGCCAGCTCTGCCAGGGCTATCACGCCTAACCCTATCCAGATAGCGAAGGCATAAAATGATATCACATAAGAGTAATCCCGTTCCCTCGGCTGTATGGAATTTTGGTTAACATACAATACTATAGCGATCCCTGTAAAAAAGAAAAGCAGGGCAATCACCAGTGCGTCCCTTTTTTTACGCCTGAAATGATAAACAGCGCCAATGACCCCGAGCGCCAGCGGCAGGGCGTACAAAGGCGTATAATTGGTGCTCTGTATAATAGATTGCGGCAGGTGTTTGCTGTCGTCGAAAATGCCGCTGGTCCAGTTGCCATTTATGCCCGCAGTGTTTTGCTGTCCGTCCATATCATTATAGCGGCCCACAAAATTCCATAAAAAATAACGGGCGTACATCTGGTAAATCTGCCAGCTGAACAACCATTTCAGGTTATCGGTAAAGGTCGGGGCCTGCCCGTCGCCCATTTGCAGCCATTGTTTATAAAACTGCGCGTTCTGGGCATAATAAGGGTCAGATTCTGTGCTCCACATCCGCGGCAGCAGGGTATTGTGGTCATACACATAATCAATTCTTTTACCTGCTTTTTCGTATGCCGTATTACCTCTCCGGTAGATAGTAGCCCCATCTTTTTCGTCAATAATTTTAGCATCAAAATAAGGCCCTGAGAGCAACGGTGTTTGCCCGTACTGCACCATATTAACATAGCCGTATAAAGTAAAAGCATTGTCGGGGTGCGAATTGTTGAGGTTGGTATTGGCCGATGCCCTTATGGGGATATAAACAAAAGAGCTGTAGCCAAAATAAATAAAGGCGATACACAAAAAAGCAAGGTTCAGCAATGGTTTTTTACGACGGATGCTGTACCAGATGCCGCCGGCGATAAGTCCCGAAAGCAACAGAAAAAACACGATGGCCCCGCTGCCGAAACCTAAGCCAAGGGTATTCACAAAGAAAAAATCGGACCAGGCGGCAAAATAAATGGTATAGCCCCTGATGCCGAACTGGATAAGCGCCAGTATGGCAATGCCGGAAAAAAGCGCGATGATGCTATTTTTTACAGAGATAATTTTACCTCTGCGGAAATAATACACCATCGCGATGGCAGGTATTGTGAGGAGGTTTAGTAAGTGAATGCCGATGGAAAGGCCTATGATATAGGCAATAAATACGATCCAGCGGTCGGCGCCGGGCTCACCGGCATGGTTTTCCCATTTTAATATCGCCCAGAACACAACGGAAGTACAAAGCGAGGACATGGCAAAAACTATAGTTTCAACAGCCGAAAACCAGAAGGTATCGGTAAAAGTAAATGCCAGGGCGCCAACCAAACCTGCGCCCATAATAAGCATCAGCTGCGAGTTTCCTGCAACAGCCTTGCCGTTTAACAGTTTTTTAGCCAGGCTGGTGATGGTCCAGAACAGGAACATAATGGTTGCCCCGCTTGCCAGCGCCGACATTAAATTGGTAAACCAGGCTACTTTGGTATGATCTCCCATGGAGAGCAGCGAAAAGGCTTTTCCCAGCATGGCAAACATAGGGTAACCCGGCTGGTGCGAAACCTGCAAACGATAGGCGCAGGAGATAAACTCGCCGCAATCCCAGAAGCTTACGGATGGCTCCAGTGTTAAAATATAAGTAGTGGAGGCGATGGCGAAACAAAGCCAGCCTAAAAGATTGTTTATTTTGCTGTAGTGCATGGTGTGGTTATTGGTTGATTGAGTTTATTCAGTTGATTGGGTTGAATAATTTGACTACTCACATAATCAACCATTCAACACATTCAACTAACTTACTCAAACCAATTTCGCACTAATACTTTAAACCTCAGTGGGTTTTAACACCTCTTAACAAAGTTTAACTAAAATGTGGGGGATTTTAACAATTGAGGGGTAGACGCGAAGCATCGCGTCTCTACGATCGGTCTTCCAACCTAATCGTAACTCTCTATCTGTTTATTATGAAATTCTTCGATCTTATTGTCTAATTTTCTGATGGACATTTCAAGCATAGCGACATATGAATCTTTTTTTTCATCGTCATCTTCTTTAGGATTGATACAATAGAGAATTTCCTTAAGCCTGTCCTTCGACCTTATAAATTGATTCAAATCAGCCATGTTGCGGATCGTTTAATGAACCTTATACGGACTGATGGCAGCATCAGTTCGGATTTGTTTTCAACAATAGTAAAGTTATAAACACAAAAGGTAAAAGGAGGTTATTAATGCGAATCAAGAGTCAAGAACCAAGAAAATCGCTTGACAAATGTATAAACCTGCCTGCCGGCAGGTCCACCAATCAGAAAATATTTTAACCAAATATTACAGCACATTACTGTAAACGAAAAGCTTTCTTTTTTTTTTCTTGATTCCTGGCTCTAATATCTTGACTCTTGATTCGTATTATTATTAAAACCTCCGGATACCCCTAATCGTTCTCAATAGCCGAAAATACTTCCAGCAGGATGTTCCATTTATGGCTTGCATCAATTTCCCAGATGCGAACGTAATTGTAATTGCTTACCACATCGCCCTTTTTTATACGGGCTTTGCCATAAGTATATGCAAGATCGTTACTGGTTGAGCGGCCCGCATTGGTAGTTTCGGCGGTTATGTTTATGCCTTCATTAGCAATAAACTGCATTATTTTATCCTGCCCCGTTATGGGTTCAAACCCCGGAAAATAATACCGGCCCTCCGGACTTAAAAACTCCTTATAGGTGGCTAATGTAGATATAGTTAATGAATGATTGAATACATTGTCAGTAGCAAGTATGATCCTTTTGCCGCTGAAGGGGTCTTTACTTGGCGCAACCATTTTACTTGAATCCGGGTTTTTAAAATCCGTCAGGGCCTGTTGTTCAGGTTCGGGATGCTGTATGCCGAGGTCAATTAATAATTTTAGCCTGGTATCTCCGTCAAGCCGCCAGATAGAAACATAATCGCCAAAAACTTTGTCGGTATCGTCAGTGCCATTTTGATAAACGTATGGCCCTGCCGTAAAGGCCAGG
>JBIOHE010000262.1:0-6140 GCA_044448725.1 Sphingobacteriales bacterium
AAGTCCTCTCCTTTGGAGAGGATTTAGGTGAGGCAAAATTGCCAGGGAATCTTTAAGTAAACGACATTGATCAGAGATTGCAGGTAAGAGAGCAGGCAGAAATCTCTTATTAAAATTTATTTCTAATCTCTTATCTCTAACCTCCAATCTCAACACTAAAATCGTAATTTAGTATCCTCCAAAAGGGGATACTTTTTTATGCTTCAAAAGCTCAGTATTAGTAATTACACTTTAATTGACAACCTTGAAATCAGTTTTGACAAGGGGCTAAATATTTTAACCGGTGAAACCGGTGCAGGTAAATCGATTATTTTAGGCGCGCTTTCTCTTATTTTAGGGCAGCGTGCCGAAAGCCGCTACTTTTTTAACCAGCAAAAAAAATGCGTTATCGAGGGTACTTTTAAAATCGGCGCATTTCATTTAAAACAATTTTTCGAAGATTACGACCTGGATTATGAGACTGAAACCGTTTTAAGGCGGGAGATATCGGCCGATGGCAAGTCGAGGGCTTTTGTGAACGATACACCAGTGAATCTGCCGGCGCTTAAAGCATTAGGTGAAAAACTGATCGATATCCACTCGCAACATGCCACGCTGGAGATCAACGATCCCGAGTTTCAGCTTTTGGTTGTTGATGCAGTTGCAAAGCATGAGGACCTTTTAGGTGATTACCAGACAAAATTCAAATCGTACAAAAAAGCAACCGGCAAACTGCAGCAGCTTATTGAAGAAAGCGAGAAAGCAAAAGCCGACCTGGATTATTTCCAGTTTCAATATGACGAACTGGAAAAAGCGCAGCTGGCCGCAGATGAACAGGAACCGCTTGAACGTGAACTTTTGGCGCTCAACAATGCCGAAGAAATAAAGCGAAATCTTTTAGGCGCTTATTATTTGATGCATGAGGGCGAAACATCGGCCATTATACAATTGCGTGAAGCAGGTCATCAGCTTACCTCCATCGAACAGTTTAATCCGCAGATCGCGGAGCTATACCAGCGTTTAAACAGTGCGGTTATTGAATTGAAAGATATTGCTATCGAAGTTGAAATTATTGAACAACGGACACATACCGACGATGCACGCGCCGAAGAAATAAATACCCGTTTAAGTCTGCTTTACAACCTGCAGAAAAAGCACCGGGTAAACAGCAATGCGGAACTATTGCAACTACAGGATGAACTGTCGGATAAAATACAACAGGCAGTTTTTGGCGACGAAGCCATTGAAAAATTAAAGCAGCAACTCGATACAGACAGGAAAGAACTTGAAACCATAGCCGCTGAACTATCTGCCAACCGCAAAAAAACAATTCCGGGCATCGAAAACCAGGTATTGGGCAGCCTTAGTGAAATGGGGATGGGGAATGCGTCTCTGAGAATAGAGTTATCTACCCCGCAAGGACATAACTCTCCGCCAAAAGGCGGAGGTTTGGGGGCTAATGGCATTGACGAAGTCCGCTTTTTATTTACAGCGAACAAAGGTCATGCGCTGGCTGAAATGAGCAAAGTGGCTTCGGGAGGAGAGCTTTCAAGGTTGATGCTGGCTATTAAGTCACTCATCGCACAGAATACAGCCTTGCCGACCATCATTTTTGATGAAATTGATACAGGTGTATCCGGCGAGGTGGCAAATAAAGTGGGACAGATTATGGCGCGGCTGGCAGACAATTTACAGGTGATTACCATAACGCACCTGCCGCAGATAGCCAGCAAAGGGCAAAGTCATTATTTTGTTTATAAAGATGAAGAAAGCGCAACCACTTATACCCGCATAAAACAACTGGATAAGCAGGAACGGGTACTGGAAATAGCCAAAATGCTGAGCGGTGATAAACCAGGTGAAAGCGCGCTGCAAAATGCGAGGGAGTTGTTGGGATAGTTTGCAGTAGGCAGTTTGCGGTTTGCAAATGGGAAGCAATAATTCAAACTGCAAACTGCCCGCTGCAAACTGCAAACTAATTTATAACTTTACCGCCCATTAAAATAATCCAAAACTTATGGCATATAATTTATTAAAAGGTAAAAAAGGGATCATTTTTGGAGCCCTGAATGAGCAATCCATAGCCTGGAAAGTGGCACAACGTGCGGTAGAAGAAGGTGCTGAAATTATTTTGAGCAATGCCCCGATCGCTTTACGCATGGGCGAATTAAATAAACTTGCTGAAGAATGCAATGCCCCGGTTATAGGCGCAGATGTAACCAGCAACGAAGATATTGTAAACCTGTTCACAAAATCACAGGAACATTTTGGTGGTGGTGTTGATTTTATACTGCATTCTATCGGTATGAGCATCAATGTGCGCAAAGGGATCACCTATCCCGAAAATAATTATGATTTCACCCATAAAGGTTTTGATATTTCGGCACTTAGTTTACACCGCATATTGCAAACGGCCATGAAAATGGATGCTATAAATGAATGGGGATCAGTTCTGGCTTTATCATATATAGCAGCACAGCGCGTGTTCCCGGATTATAATGATATGGCTGATAATAAGACTTATCTCGAAAGTATCGCCCGCAACTTCGGATACTATTATGGTGTAAAAAAACATGTCCGTATCAATACTGTATCGCAATCGCCTACCCGCACAACGGCAGGCTCTGGCGTTAAAGGCTTTGATGGCTTTATAAATTATGCCGAAAAAATGAGTCCGCTGGGCAATGCCAATGCCGACCAATGTGCTGATTACTGTGTAACTTTATTCTCGGATCTTACCCGCATGGTAACGATGCAAAATCTATTTCATGATGGCGGGTTCTCTTTCACAGGTGTTACCCAGGCTGTTATTGAGCAGATGGAGAAGTAGGTGTCAGAGGTTAGTCCGAAAGTCAGTAAAGTCGGGAAGTCCGAAAGAAGCTGCAACTGACATTTCGGCAAAAATAACTTACAGTATATAGAAGAGCTTAGAGATTAGTTGAGGACATGTTCTAAAATTAGCGATGGGTGTCATGGTGAGGCACTCGAACCATGTGCGCAAAGGCACAACGCCAATGCATTAGCGCTATGCAAAGCGTTCAGGCCACCCCACATGGTTCGAGTACCTTATAATGACACCCCATTTTTTGTTATTTCTACAAACGCGGCTTCGTCTTCGCTGCTATTTCCCCGATCGCATTAACCAGTTTATCGAGATCAGGAAGGGTGGTATAAACATGTGGTGTTACACGCACGCAACTGATGTTTTCCCAAACTATACCCACGGTATGTATTTTATATTTATCAAAAAGGGCAGTATCCAGTTCGCCTGGCGTCATCCCGTCGATACTAACCCCGCAAATGGCGCATGAATACTTCGGATTTAACGAAGTATGCAGCTTAACTTTGGGTATTTGCTGCACTTTTGAGGCCCAGTAATTTTTGAGGTATCTTATCCGTTCTTCTTTGCGTTTGCTGCCAATGCCTTCGTGGAAATTCACCGCCTCGCCTATGCCCTGTTCAATTGGGAAACTGCGCGTACCCAGTTCTTCAAACTTGCGGATATCGCTGCTATGCGGTTGGCCGCTGCTGGGCAGGGGCCATATTTTTTCAATCTTTTCTTTTTTCACCCACATCATGCCGCTGCCAATAGGGGCCGACAGAAACTTATGCAAACTGGTGCCGAAGTAGTCGCAATGCAGGTCGGGTATTTTAAAATCAAGCAGGCCAAAGGAATGAGCGCCGTCAACCAGCACTTCAATACCTTTTGCATGAGCCATATCGCAAATCTTTTGCACCGGCATTATCTGGCCCAGCCAATTGATCATATGGGTGACGTGCAATAGTTTTGTTTTTGGGGTGATGGCATCTGCATAACCTTTAACAATCTGTTCATCATCCTCAATCGGGAAATCAAAGCTTATCTGTTTGTAAACTATTCCCTCCCGCAAGGCTCTTTGCTGGTAAGCCTGTATCATGTGGGGATAATCCTGTTTGGTGCCTATTACTTCATCGCCGCTTTTAAGGTCGAGTCCCAGGATAATTGTGTTCAGCGCTTCGGTCGAATTACGGTTAATGGCTATTTCATCAGGCAAGGTGCCAGCCAAATTTGCCAGTTTTTCCCGCAAAGGCTCGCGGCCCTGGTCGAGGATGCGCCACATAAAATAGGACGGTCCTTCGTTTGCCATCTGATTAAAACGCTCAACCGCCTGCTGCACCACCAGCGGCGATGGCGAAACACCGCCATTATTTAGATTGATGATACCTGGATTTACCGTATAGGATTGCTGGATGACACGCCAAAAATCCTCATCCGCGGCTACTTGTGCATCGGTTAAGTGTTTAACTTTTTGTGAAGCCTTTTGCCAGTCGGCAGCGTGTGCCTGATTAAAAAGGCTGTTAACAGAAAAAGCACCTGCAAGGGTCGCTGCCTGTTTCAGAAAAATACGGCGGTCATTTGTCATCATGAACGAATTTAGGTGTTTATTTTTGATATATCAAAAAAGGTTTAATATCAACAACTTGTTCTTCTTCAATTTATTATATTTGATTTCGCAAGTGACTTTTTATGAAAAAAAAAAATGATGATTTGATGCGATTTGTAAAAGACGTTCAAGAAAAAGCTGCCGAACGCGGCCTTACTAGCGATGTATTAAATAAAATATTAGAAAAATCCGCCAATTTTTATGCTGATAAGGCTATTTGCCAAGCTGACGCTATTTGGGATAAGAAAGTATTGAGCGATGAAGACATGGATAAGTGGCTTAATCAAAAATCATAATCACGTCCCGGCATCAGCACTCCGGCAAACTCAGCGGTATATTTATTGCAAGGCCCCCGTCGGAGGTTTCCTTATATTTTGAGTTCATATCAAGCGCGGTTTGCCACATGGTTTTAACTACTGCATCCAGGCTTACTTTGGCATTATCGGGGTTGGTTTGCAGGGCCAGTTGCGATGCGGTTATCGCTTTAATGGCCCCCATGGTATTGCGCTCAATACAGGGTATTTGCACCAAGCCGCCGATTGGGTCGCAGGTGAGGCCGAGGTGGTGTTCCATGGCGATTTCTGCGGCCATTAATACCTGCCTTTGCGTACCGCCTAAACATTCGGTAAGTGCGGCAGCGGCCATTGCCGATGATACCCCGATCTCGGCCTGGCAACCGCCCATAGCCGCTGATATGGTAGCCCCCTTTTTAAATATGCTGCCAATCTCCGATGCGGTAAGTAAAAACTGTATGATCTTATCATCAGTAAATCCATCACAAAAAACCAGGTAATATTGCAGCACAGCGGGGATCACACCTGCGGCTCCATTTGTTGGGGCAGTTACCACCCGACCAAAAGAGGCATTCTCTTCGTTAACTGCCAGGGCAAAACAGCTAACCCAATCCAATGTATTTTGAAAGCTGTTACCCGTTTGCCGGATAGCAAATAACCATTCATTAAAATTATTGTAGGAATGGATGCCAACGAGTTTCCGGTTAAGACTGGCCGCGCGCCGGGCGACGTTTAACCCTCCGGGTAATGAGCCGGTAGTATGGCAGCCCCGGTAAATACACTCTTTTAAGGCATTAAAAATATTGAGCACACCGGTAAGCGTTTCCTGTTCACTGCGCCAGGCCAGTTCATTTTCCATCACCACTTCTGATATCTTGAGCCCGGTTTTTATGCACCAGTGCAGCAGGTTATTGGCAGTTTCAATCGGAAAAGGCAGATCTACCTCGGCTTTTTGTTGATTTTGCCCGCCTTCCCTAACCACAAATCCACCTCCAATAGAATAAAATGTTTCGGAAATAGCCGTGCCATTATTTAAAAATGCCTGAAAACTTACCGCATTGGGATGGTACGGCAAGCTCTCGCTAAATAAAAACAGCATATCATCATTTACAAAAAAGCTGATCTCCTTTTTGCCTGCCAGCGCAATTTTGTTTGATGTCCTTATCCCATCGGTTTTGGGGCCAACCTGGTTTACTTCAAAAGTTACCGGGTCGTCGCCACTAAGGCCTAAAAGTATAGCTATATCGGTACCGTGCCCCTTGCCGGTTTTTGCGAGGGAGCCGTATAATAAAATCTTTATTTGAACCACCAATGGCAATACCTGTCTTTGTTCCAATAGCTCAACAAATTGCTGGGCGGCACGCCATGGGCCAAGGGTATGGGAACTCGACGGGCCTATGCCAATCTTAAACATATCGAATACGGATATCTGTTCTCTTTGCAT
>JBIOHE010000263.1:0-6122 GCA_044448725.1 Sphingobacteriales bacterium
CTTCTTTCGGATTCGTGGTCGCCCACGAACTCCTTGCCTTTAGCTAAGGCTTCACACTGTAATGCGCCTTCGGGACTTGCACCCTATAGCTGACTCACATGCCTGGCACACATAAATAACGGGGCGGAAAATTTCCCGCCCTGCTATCACTAATTTACTTATAAACCTCGCATATGAGATACAATATCTTACCATATACTTTAAAAGTATGGTTGACCAGTGTAGCTACAGCTCCTATTTTATCAATAACTTTACTATCATACCACGACGGAACTGAGTTTTCCAGCGATTTGGCAGAATCGCTATATGCCGGATTATATTTGTACATTTTATTATTTGTTGCCGGACTCGTTCTTTCCTCAATTACATGGATAATATTTGCACTTATGGTAAAAGCTGCGACCATGTATGTCCATGAAAACCTAATAAGACATTGGATTATCTTTATTGCAGGGATTTTATTAACCGCAGCAACATTTTTTATTCTATGTCCATCGTATGACGCCATTTTCGCCATTTTAATGTTATGTTATTGCAGTTGTATCGGCTGGAGCACCTGGTTTTATAAATTAAGAGCGATAACAACTTAGAGTAATAACATCAATCAAAATTAATTTTACATAAATTTCACAATACCATTTCGGTTTTTGGTATATTTATACCGTTATTTGTATAATTAAAAGCATTTACCCATGAGCCAGGAACTAATTGAATTTTCAGACCTGATCGATGAGCGGTTTGAACCCACAGAAATAGAAATTGAAACAGACGAATTTTGGGAGTCTGTATTCAACCTGTTTATTTAATTGCTGTTTTTTTCTTCACTAACTGGTTTGCCTTCCGGTAACCAAGAGTCATAACTTTGTCCTGTTAAAAGGCAATAGCATGTATTGGGGGCACAGACTGCGGGGCGTAGCAAAAGCCTCCTCCTCACCTATTCGTTTGTTTTTCAAACCATTGCAGGTACTGATCTATTTTTGAAACAAGATAGTAAGGCAAATTAAGCAAATTATAGGCTTTCCCGCCAGTTGTTACGGCTTTGGTTATACTGATTTCCCTGGCATAAAACCGGATGGCCATAGTATGCGGGGCCAAATCCATAAAACGATGTAAGGACCGTAGTTTCCCTTCACTACCTGATTTCACTTCAACCGGGATAAGTTTCCCTTCAAACGGCCAGATATAATCAACTTCGGCAGTTGATGTATCTTTCTCTCTAACCCAAAAGTTCAGGCTGCTTAATGATTGAAACCGGGTGGCCAGCAATTCCTGTCCTGTAAGATGCTCTATTAAAGCTCCCTGGTAAACTTTATTCAAATCATCTGTTCCTAATACCTCCTTTTGTATTCCGGCAAAATAATTCAGCATACCTGTGTCCAATACCTGTAAACACGGTGATTTTTTATGATCAGGCAGCAGGGGTAAATGCACATCTGTGCAGGGGTAAACCAGCTGTATCAGTAATGCTTTTTCAAGGGTACGCAACGCTTCGCCCATGTCGCGTGACTTGTAGGACGAATTGCCGAAGCCTTCAAACTTTATGCGTTTACCCGCCTGCGAAAAACACGCCCTTATGGCATGCCTGATATGCTGAATCTGTGAGGCAGATGAGGTGTATTTTTCAACATCATCTATGTAGGCGGTTATCAGTGAATCATAAACAGAAGAAAGCGCAGTAAAATCTTTGTTCTCACTGTAATTATTTACAATTTCGGGCATTCCGCCAATAAGTGCATAAGTATGAAAAAGCTGCAACAACTTTGCATGTGTAAATGCAGGCGCCGGAACCTGCTGCAGGTACTGCCAGGCTTCCTTTTCGCCTGTTGCATTTAAAAACTCTGAAAAAGATGCAGGCCTCAATATCTTATACTCAACCCGGCCAACCGGGAAACTGATATGCTTATCAAATAAAGTTTCAAGCATGCTCCCTGCCGCAATTACCGCAATTTCGGGCATGGCTTCATAAAAGTACCTTAACGTATTTAATGCCGCAGGTACTTCCTGTATTTCGTCAATAAATATCAGCGTATTGCTTTTTTTAGACAGGGATTTGTTTTTAATGAAAAATAATGCCTGCACCAGTTGTTCAATCCCGCTAAACTGCTCAAAAGGCTGCCTGTCTGCCGGCAACTCCAGGTTCAGGTAAATATATTGTTCAAAGCGCCCGGCAAACTGGTTGACAACTGTAGTTTTGCCAACTTGCCTGGCTCCCCTTATTACCAGCGGCTTACGGTTGCTTTTAATCAGCCATAATTCTAACTCTTTTACTATTGTCCTGTTAAACATTGTACAAACTTAGGGTAAAAAAACAGATATTTTGTCACAAACTTAGGGTAATTTTCACCATTTTTTGTAACAGAATTAGGGTAAATTGATTTTTTAGGGATTGTTTTCACAATAAAAAGGTAGCAGCCTGTGAGGACACAGACTGCGGTGTTTCTGTGGGAACACAGACTGCGGAGTTGATAATCATAAATTTCAATAAAAAAAACCACTAACTTTGCAGGCTGATGAATCAAGTCGCGAAAAAAAGGTTTTTTGAAAACGTTACCATTATTGACATCGCCGAAGAAGGCAAAGGCGTAGGCAAAGCAGATGAGTTTGTACTTTTTGTAGATAATGCTGTACCCGGCGATATTGCAGACATTGCCGTTTACCGCAGCAAAAAAAACTTCGGCGAAGGCAAAATAGCAGAGCTGAAACAAGCATCCGAATACCGCACGGAGGCTTTTTGCAAGCATTTCGGCACCTGCGGCGGCTGCAAATGGCAGCACATGACCTACGCAGCACAGTTAAAATTCAAGCAAAAATCAGTGAGCGATGCATTAACCCGTATTGCAAAGATTGATGTTGCGGACTTGTTGCCGATTGTCCCCTCCCCTGCTGATAAATATTACCGCAATAAACTCGAATATACCTTCAGCAACAAACGCTGGCTAAATGACGGCGAAAACCGTACCGATGAGGCATTGAACATGAATGCCCTCGGCTTTCATATCCCCGGTCGCTTTGATAAAATACTCGACATTGACCATTGCTACCTGCAGGCGGAGCCTTCAAACAGTTTGCGGAACAGCATCCGCGAATTTGTGATAGAGCATGGTTATAGCTTTTATGATTTGAAGGCCCATACCGGGGCATTACGCAATCTTATCATCCGTACCTCATCAACCGGCGAAACTATGGTGATAGTGGTTTTCGCTTACGCCGATGAAGAAGAAGTGAGTAAACTGATGGGCTTTATTGATGCGAAATTCCCTGAGATCACTTCCTTGCTGTACATTATCAACGAGAAAAAGAACGATACCATTTTCGACCAGGATGTTGTGGCATTCAAAGGGCCAGAATTTATTTACGAGGAGATGAATGGCATTAAGTTCCGCATCGGGCCGAAATCATTTTATCAAACAAATTCAATCCAGGCTTTAAAGCTTTATGAAATAACACGGGATTTTGCAGACTTTAAAGGCGACGAACTGGTTTACGACCTTTATACAGGTGCGGGTACCATCGCTAATTTTATAGCAGGCAATGTACGCGAAGTGGTAGGGATTGAATATGTGCCAACCGCTATCGAGGATGCGAAGATCAATTCATCCATCAACAACATCACCAATACAAAATTTTTCGCCGGCGATATGAAAGATGTTTTGGCTGCGGATTTTGTGGCCGAACATGGCAAACCGGATGTTATCATCACAGACCCGCCACGCGCAGGCATGCACCCGGATGTGGTGAACCGGCTGATGGAAATAGAAGCTGAAAAAATAGTATATGTAAGCTGCAATGCCGCCACCCAGGCCCGCGATTTGCTGGTATTAAAAGAGAAGTATGATACGGTAAAAATTCAACCGGTAGATATGTTCCCGCATACGCAGCATGTAGAAAATGTGGTGTTGTTACTTTTGAGAGATTAGAGGTTAGAGACGAGAGATTAGTTAAAAAGGAAGAGGTCCAACCAACTATTGTTAGTCTAAACATCCTGAAAATCATTTAAATCATAAAAATCGTGTTCATTATGGAACCGGAAGAACTGTTAAACGAAGAGAAAAATAACGAATTACCGAAAAAGGAAAGTCCGCTGGTAAGTTTGGAGCCGGATCTGAAACTTTTCAATGAATCCATCCGCGAGGTGGCTATTGAAATTATGGTGGAAGGGCTGAGCAATTACCCTATTTTTATAGCCCACCAACACGAATTGAAATTAGGCGAACTTATTTTAGACCGCCGCGACCTGCACACGGAATGGAGCATTCACGCTTCAACGATGGAAGAATTTTTAGAAAAAGGGATCATAAAAGAAATATTAAAAGACCGCTTTATCAGCAGCTACAAAAACCCTAATGATTTTATGTGTGTGTTTGTAGTTGTGCCGGAGGGGGCAAATTTTATATATTACCCTTATGTGAAGGAATAATTTATTGTAACGTTGTAAGGTTGAAATGTTGTAAGGTTGAAAGCTTAGTTTTACCTTTACAGGATAAGTAATTGATCCTGCAGTTTACATTTCAGACGGTAACATTTCAACTTTACAACATTTCAACAAAATAATGGACAAACAACTACTCATATTAAACCAGCAACAGATCCAGCAAAAGATTGACCGGATTGCCTACCAGATACTGGAAGATAATTTTGATGAAGAAGAGATCCTTATAGCCGGCATTTTGCCCGGCGGCAAAAAAATTGCCGAAAGACTGAAAGGCATTCTGGATAAAATTGCGCCATTCAAAAGCAAAATCCTTAGTATTGAACTTGATAAACTCAGCACCTACCTGCATGCCGACATCGATTTCGATGTAAAAGATTGCAGCAACAAAGTTGTTATTTTAGTGGATGATGTACTGAACAGCGGCAAAGCGCTGGCTTATGGTTTCGGAATTTTCCTGGATGTACCGATAAAAAAATTCCGTACCGCCGTACTGGTTGACCGTAACCATAAAAATTTCCCCATCACCACAAACTTTGCCGGGATTGCCCTTTCAACTGTTTTAAAAGAGCATGTTGATGTTGTTTTAGATATGGAAGGTGAAGAAGATGCGGTTTATTTGAGGTAGAATTTATTAAATTTGTATAAACCATTTGGATATGTCGATAGCAGAAATCAAAGAAACAAAATCAAATCTGATAAGCTGGATTGAAGGCTTGTCGGATATAACCTTGTTAAACGCATTGGATGGGCTAAGAACTGCTAATACCAGCAAAGATTGGTGGGATGATCTTACTGAAAGTCAAAAACAATACCTTGAAGAAGGATTAAAAGAAGCTGAAAACGGCGATGTATATTCGTCAGAAATTTTTTGGCAAAGATTAAAAAATGGATAATAAACACATTCCCATTTTTTGGTCCGGCCGCGCAATTAAGGGTACGTTAATCATAAGAGAATATTTACAGCTAAAATTCTCTCAAAGGGAAATTGATAATTTCTATTTGTTACTTGAGTCTTTCGAAAAAAGAGTTGCACTTAATCCGAAATTATATCCAAAAAGTACAAAAAATTCCAAGTTTCATCGGGCTATCCTAAGCAAACAACTATCGATCTTTTATAACGTTTCTAAAAAACCAATTAAGGTAATTGCTGTAATCGATAACAGAATGGGCTATTCTAAATGGCCTTGATTTTCAACAATTGCTCCGCTTTCTCTGCATTTAAACCCAATCCATCAGCAATAATTTTGGCTTTGGTATAAAAACTTTCCCGTTCTTCTAATTTCTCAGCAATAAATTTAACCAGGTGTTCGCCATGCTTTTCCCGTAGTAGTGGACGTTTAGCTTTTTCGCTTTCGAGCCGTCCGGCTAAAATTTTGGGCGATAACCTGATATAAACCGTTTTGCCCCGGGCGTTCATCCAATCCATATTATCAAAAAAACAAGGCAGGCCGCCGCCTGTGGAAACCACGGCATTTTCAGGATACTCCGTTTTTTTCAGCACCTCCGATTCTAACTTACGGAAGGCATCTTCACCAAATTCCGAGAAATACTGAGCGATGGTCATGCCCACCTGCGCTTCCAGAACATGATCGAGGTCCAAAAAAGCATAGCCAAGACGCGAGGCCAGCTTGCGCCCAAGGGTAGTTTTACCACAGCCCATAAAGCCAACCAGGAAAATCAACCCTAATTC
>JBIOHE010000264.1:0-6088 GCA_044448725.1 Sphingobacteriales bacterium
AAAGGGGGTGTTTTCACGGTGTAAATAGGGTGAAAACACCTCCTTATTTTGGAATTGGTTTAAATAAATTTACTAAGAAAAAGGATTTGATAATGCTGTTATCCAAGTCTTTATGAATACCCGGATGCCGAAAAGGGTTTTTAGAGTAGGTTGGCTTAAATCTTTCAGAGAAGCTTTAATCGTTCAATAATAAGATTTGAGCATCTATTACGTAGCTTATTGGAAAAACGATGTATTGAATCGTTGGTCGCCTTTCGAATGTTATACTAGTAAAATATTTGGTTTACACTGGATAGAGAACGCATAATTTAATGATTTGATCGAAATTAGTTTATACCCTAAAATTTAACAAGATGGCATCAAAATCAAATGGTATTTGGGACTTCAAAAGTTACGATGAAAAAACATGGTTCAGGGATTTGGTCTGTTTTATAAGTTTTTTGGCTCTGCTTTATTGTATCCTTCATGGCATATTTGGCGATGGAGACTATAATTATCAGTACAATAAACTCAATCAGGACCAAAGCCAATTTGTTACCCGGATTTGTACAGGTGGTCAAGCGCAAGGCAAAGATGGGCAGGTAACACTTCCAGTAAACACAGTGAAACAGGTTATGGACTACGTCGATCATGTTTTCGATGATGAAATTGAAACGAAGCAACATGATGATGTTAAAAATTTTATAAGTGGTGCAAAACCTCAGGACGCAGCTGACTACCTGAGTAAGAAACTTTTTAAAATACGCTCCTATTTCTGGTTGGTAGGACCCGCAGTTTACTGGGAGGTGATATTCTGCGCTCTTTTCGGGGTATTATGTAATCTGCTTTTTGTACTTGGAGCAGTGGGCAGTAATTCAACGACGGATTTGGCAAACCCTGAGACGCAGTTTGATAGTTCCGAGATTTTGGGTCAGGTAGCCAAGATCATTTATGCTCCGATATGCACGCTTTTCGTTGTTTTGGGTTACAGCCTTTTGACGGGGCAAAACATTGTCGATCTTAATTTAGGCAAAGGCTTGTTAATATTCGGATTTATTGGCGGATATTACAGCAGCCGTGTCATTTCACTTATGGATCGACTTAAGGATGTATTGTTGCCAAATAGCGGAACTGCTGCGTTGGGTTCGAACAATCAGGCTACTCTGGTCCAACAGGTAAAGATTGCACTTTCTCTCGACCCATCCGTTCCAGCGCCGGTTGCCGCAGTTGCAGCCGGTGCGGTGTTAAATACCGCTACAGTTCAAATTACACTTTCAGGAACCGGGACGATAATTAAAGGTACCCATCTCAGCACCGACCCAGATGGGACATTCACGTTAACTGCAGTGATGGCCGGAAATTATACAATTTCAGCAAGTTTACCGGTTACACCATCAGGTGCAAGTATGCCCGTTACTTTAAGTGGAACACAGACAGGATCAATACTGTCTGGTATAGCCCCGATACAATTGATTATGAAATAATAACAAGTTTAAGTATAGAAATAGAGTGCCGACAATATTGCAATAATAATTTTCACTTAAAGAAAACAGGCGGCCAAAGTACTACAAAAGCAGCAAGTTCCAATAATGGAAGAAAAGAAGATAGACCCATTAAATAAACATTCGAATGTTGAAGAATCCGGATATAACTAAGGTGCCGCCGTTTCTGATTTCAATAGAATAGGGGTGGTGCCGTAGGCGTTTAATAAACTTTCAAATATTGGAGGTGGTGGTAAATGATAAACTTGACAATGGTTTTTAAAAAAAAGGGAAACACAAAATAAATAACCGCTAAAAATTAACACTAAACTTTAATCACAATTTTATGGCCTGGACAGACACATCCGACACCTGTGTTGCCGTATTCGGCAGCCTAACTCGACTCAATCAAATTGATGGACACACCACCTTTGCGGTAGCAGGTACCATGCAAATGAAAGACCTTGCATTTTATAACCCGCTGGCCACAGTCGCAGTCAACAACGCTAATGCCCTGGCACAGGCCCGGCTAATCGATCAAATGATGATCAACGGATTTGTTGCTACCTATAAACCCGTTTTTAACAGTGTCACAGCAATTGCTGCCCTTGCCGCTGTGATGCAGGTGGGCACCAATACTGTTGAAAAACTTTCAGATACCGCTGACACCATTTATTCTTGCTAATGAAAAAGTACCTAAAAAAGGGACTCATTATCGCAGCGATGATGTACCCCTCTATACTGTTTGCGCAAACGGGTAGCACCGACTTGAAGAAAATGTTATTGGACTCGCTGGCTAGCCCTAACCTTCTCAATGCTGCCGAGGCAAAATATATGGCCGCACTGAAGAACACGGATACTGCGGCCTATAATTTTATTAGGCAATTGAACCTAAAGTTCAAAACCTTCCAGGCCGGCGCCCTGCCGCCAGGCTTGGGCTTCAGCTACCAATATGATAACAGCTGGACGAAAAACAGCAAGAAAAACGGCCCGGGCGATGCCAGCCCGGTGAACCATAATTTTAGTCAATCGTTTAACTTGGACCTCAATGGTAACGTCGCTTTTAAAGCAGCTTATAACCCATCTAATTTTCTGGAATCCAAGTTTACGTACAACGGGACCTTCTTCTGGGGCGGGCAATTAAAGCAAGCCACTCCCGCAGAAGGGAAAGCCAACCTGCAACTTGTCAAAGACCGGATCAAGGCCCTTGCAGCCGGGGACCAAGCAAAAGCTGATGCTTTGGAACGGCAGTTGGTGCGCCAAACCCCATTCACCAATCAATATTACATTGGCGTCAACGGTAATGCCTCTTACGAAAGCAACCAGCAATTCACCAAAACACAATTCGTGCCCGGCCTCCTAATCAATGCCGGTGCCAGCAGTTTCACCGAACGCAGTACCCTGAGTTGGTTCAATATCCCGGATTACCCTTTTGCGTTGATCCGTTATCTGACCCAAACAGACGATCACATCGAAGTATCGGGAGCCGCGATTCCTTCGGTACTATTTGGACTGGATTACGTAGTGCCCACCGGCGACAGCCTTCGGCAGGCCGTCACTGGTGCGTTAAACCCATTTACCCGGCTGCGGTTCGAAGCTTCATTTAAAACCAAAGCCGCGAGAGCTGTCGGCCAAGTTTTCTGGTTCAGTGCAGACTACCGCTGGTACCACCAATTGGATGCCTCACCGGCCGTCATTAATGCCCATATCGCTTATTTTAATTATTTTACCTGTGCGCTGAGCGCCAGCAACGGCTTTTTCGTATCTTATTCTACAGGGCAACTGCCTTTTGACCAAAAGAGCACGGCTGTTTATTCACTCGGGTTCAATTATAATCTTGGCAATTGGAAATAAATATATCGTAACAGCCAGTGGTGATTGTAAACAAATTTCCGTCCTTACGGATTGTGAAGGGGCCTGCTTTGATGGATAGGCAAGTGGAGTGGGATGTTTTTACCGCTATAATCAGCTGAAATACAATACTTTTAACACACTTCGAATCTGATTATTCGAATCGTTCTCTTTGTCTATGGGAGTGATAATAAATGATTGCTCGGTTGAAAAATCTTCCCGAATTTGGGAAGATTTTGTCAACCAAACCATTGGAAGAGCTGCAAATATCATATCAAATGTAGGAGATATTTGCTGGTATCGAAAAATTGAATCTTAAAGTTTTATATTCTATCTAATTTTAGGCGCTATTCTTTACAAATCTTGTTCCAGAAATCTATCTTACTTTTTAATAGCTGTGGGAGTGTGGATTGTAATTCCTGAAGTTCGGGAAAGGTTGAAAGGAAATCTTGAAGAATAACACACGTTATTATTAATGTCTGTTCTGCGGTGTAATAAACGGTTTCCTTCAAGTGCTCGGGGTTCCTTATGTAATCTTCGATTTGGATAATCCCTATCATCTCGGAATGTGCATAATTGGAGTAATATTTCCAAAGCTGAATGGTGTTTTCGGTTTTCAGATGCGACGACTCAATCAATTTTTCCCAACCAATTATTCTGGGTGGTTTTCTTTCCAAAAGGTCATTTTGCTTTTGTATATGGAGCGTCTGGAAAAAAGCATTCTTCTTTATTTCGGTTAATAAATAATCAATCTCCGATAATTCCTTATTTTTCTTGTTGATGTTGTCTTTTGTTGTCGCTGTGAATCCCTGCCGGTGGGCAAGTCCTCCGAGGTCAAAAAACAGAATTCTTAATAGGGCTTCGTTATCACTTTTAGGCTGTATGTTCAGATAATAAAACATCAGGTAATTTTCAATCTGTGCTCGTCTCAATAAAAAGATAGAGCCAATATCATGAACTAATCGACCATCGGGATTTAACGGCGTGCCTTTCAGCAAATGAAACAGGGAGGAGGTATGGAAAATGAATTTAATGGATTGAATTTCCAAATACTTTTGCCAAGGCTTTATTATCGCTTTCCGGATTTTTAACTCTTCATTTATAGAAACTAAAATGCCAACAAGATCATTCAGGTCCTGCATGGTCCCGGCCAAGTTCTTGGACTCACTCTGGAGCAAAATTTGTATTACGTTTTTTTCCTGATCTGTCATGCAATAAATTAAATCTTGAAGATACAATTATTCTATGCAATTCGCCTTGGAAAGCTTCCGCCCTTGTAACGCCTCCGATGAGACCCTGCATTTGAAATATACCTTATTATAGCCGAATTTGAAAACAATAAACAGGAAACTACCGAAAATTTCACCCTGAAATATTCTTCAACCCCCTCCAACCGGATTTTAATCTAAATAAATCATCAGCAAAGATTTACCAAAAAAGCAAATTGGAATTTACCTTTCCGGCTTCGGTAATGTGTTTACCCACGAAACTTTAGCCCCTAAACCCCAAAAAATTGCGGGGACCAAAACGCATTCTGCTCCTCGTAAATTAATTATCTAAATTCAAACCAACGCCCACGTCTTCGGCCCAACTATCCCATCCGGCACAAGATTATTGTTCGCCTGGAAAGTTCGTACAGCGGCTTCGGTGTCAGGACCAAAGACGCCATCCGCAGGCACGCCAACTTTTGCCTGTACAAGTTTAACAAGAGCGGGATCATTAGTTAATGCGCGGCTCAATGTAGCCCTTAGCTGTCCTGTCGGTTCCGTTGCGGGTATAATCTGCGGCTGGGGCGCTGTGCCCTGGAGTATGGCCGAAACAGCCGATCTGAATACGTCCATATCAAAATCAGGGTCGGTTTTTCGGCCTGCAGGTAATGCATACTCTTTGTGGCCGGCGCAATAGGTAACGTCAGGCTGCTTAATGTATTGCAATATCGCCGCAACGCCACGTTGATAAGCATCCATTTGTACATCTGGCCACGGGTCGCCGCTGCCTCCGGTGTTTTCGGCCTCAATACCAATAAAATGTGTATTTCCCGAGGTTATACCTTTCCACGAACCCATTCCCGCATGATTGCATTTACCGGCTGCAACAACATAGTAGGTGCCATCCCGGCCAAGACCAAGTTGTGCAAGTGGCCCCTGAAGGTAATCAGACGGATCGGTCCGGCCATTGATCAGTGTGTCGAGTGTGGGCATATTGCCTTGTGTTGTCGGCGTACCTGTATGGTGACAAAGTACACCCAATACACTGCCCATTTCGCTTACGCCCCGGTTTTCCCATCCGGGCTGTAATGCAACTTTCAGGCCTGCACCCTGCAAAACCTGTGGTAACCATGTTAATGAATATGCCATTATGCTATACCTCCTTTCAATACAGGCAAATCGCTGTCTGCGGTTAATATAACGTTGATCATCATAAACACTACAATCCGCATAGTGCTTATGCCTTTATTTGGGTCCTTTAATAAATAAGGAAATGCAAATGCAACACTTATCATAATGCTGAAAAAAGCAATAGCAATAGTTCCACCATTCAATGTATAAAATGTTTGTTCAGTAAATAAATAAATAAACCCCAGCAGGATTACAACGAATCCAATGATCTGCAGAAAGGAGATCGTTTTTTCGGAACTGTGAATTAGTTTTCTTTTCATGGCGATAAGGTAAATTGCCTGGTGCAATTTAATCTAAAGTTAAATAATAAAAACCTAATTATCAATAAATTAAGAAAATTTTTATTAGGAAAATTTTAACTTTTGTGATAGTTTAATG
>JBIOHE010000265.1:0-6068 GCA_044448725.1 Sphingobacteriales bacterium
GTATTATAAATCCAAATGAAGAAAAAAGTTATTTTATTTTTAATATTGCCGGTTATCTTATTGCTTTTTTTTATTCCTGTTACACAACAAAAATCCGTGTTGATCAAATCATCCTTTGTAAATACCTATACCTTTTTGGCCAACCCCGTAAAATGGGAGCATTGGATCCCAAAGCTCCGGAAAACACTTGCTGCCGACTCAGGTAAAATTTCAGTTCAAAAAGGAAATAATTCATTCACCATAAGAGGCGAAAACACCTGGTTGACTCTAAAAGAACGGGGCGCTTTTTTCAGTATTACTGAAAAGACGAACAATAGCAGTTCGAATTATATTTATTCACTCGTACCGGTTGATGATAAGTTTTTAAACAAGACCATTGTTTCTGTTAATCAAAAGCTAAATCCAATAAGCTTTTTGATCGGGAAAATATGGCCGTATTTCAATTCCGACAATCATTTGTCGGAACTAAAAACCTTTATGGAAACCGACAGTCTGCTATACGGATTTAATATTGTTAGAACCGGGGTGCCGGAAAGCTGCCTTATTGTAGCCCGTAAAGAGGTTTTGCAAAAGGATAAATTTGCGGAGGCAGCAAAAATGCTGGATATCCTGAATCAATATATTAAAGCTAAAAGTGTTAAACAAATGCACCCGGTAATCGCTCAGTTTTTGCCCAGGGGCACCGATTCGACCCAGGTGAACGTCGGTTTGTTTATTGACCGGGAAGTTCCTTCAACCAATGAGATATTGTTTTCAAGGATGCCAAAGGGCGGCCCGCTGGTTTCCGCCCGATATAAAGGCGAGTTTGCAAAAAGAGGAAAAGCTTATACGGCGATGCGGCAATATTTTTCGGATCACGTTTACCAGATACCCATTTTGCCGTTCGACACTTACTTAAATAATAAGCTGCCCCTTAATGATGGTGATATGGTTAATATACAGATCAACTTTCCTACTTTCCCAATAGACAACCCAAAGCAAAATTAGCCGAAGCAGACTTGTTTTGGTTAGTTCTTTTTGAATATTTGTAAGGCATCGTTATTACGGGCCACAATTATTTCCCTTCCATTTTTCGTATTCACCGGCGCAATGTCCCTTACTTCGCCTTTGATAAACAAACCGCTTTTGGCCGGCGGTAAATAATCAAAACCATGTTTTGCATTCCCCAATAGTGTTACGCCAAAACTGGCATCGTACCTCCCTACTTCGGGTTTCAGGCCGTAAAAATTGCCTCCAAGAAACAGGTCCCCTATTCCATCATTGTTCAAATCAGATACTAATATGCTAAAAACAGGGGCAAACTGTGCCCTTACCGGCAATGGACGCATACTAAATTCACCTTTCCCGTTGTTGTAAAAAATGCAGGTTTGAGTTTGCTTAACCGTAAGAATTGAAGCTTTCGCCAATTCTTCTGGTGTAAATATTTCATCTATGCTTTTGCCTGCATAGGCATCGTATCTCAAAAATTTCTTTTTCAAATATGGCAGTTGTTTGATGATATCATCATGCAGGTTAAATGGATATGCTTTGCCGTCGGTTTTATAATATACCGGGATACACTCCACCTGCCCGTTACTGTCAAAATCTGCTACATATAATTTGGCGGGATGATCAGCATCCGCCTTTATTTTTGAATTGAGCCCATTGTTCCCGGCGATCAGGTCGGGTTTGCCATCCCCGTTCAGATCGGCTACGGTTAAACAATTCCACCAACCGGATGAATTGGCTATCTCACTTGATTTTTCCAGTTTTCCGTTATTATATTTTAATATCGTTACCGGCATCCAATCGCCCACAACCACCAATGAATTTTTTCCAGAGCCATCAATATCCACCCACTGCGCATCGGTTACCATCCCTAATTTTAACAGATCGGGCGCCAGGCTGGCCGTTATGTCGGTAAAGTTTCCATGCCCGTCGTTCCTTAACAATTTACTCGAGGGAATAACGCCATACGAGCCGGGCACACTCCTGCCGCCGATAAACAGGTCGCCATTGTTATTGTTTAACCTTACACATGAGGCGTTTATAGAAACTATAGGCCAACCAGAAAACTTGCGGGTAAAATTCCCCTTGCCGTCATTGGTGTACATGCGCGCCAGCAAATCCAGCGAACCTTCTTTTTCCAGGTTACCGCCGGATACTACCACCAGGTCCATTTTACCTTTGTGTTCAGCATCAAAAAATAAGGCACCTATGCTTTCGCTGTTTTTGTCGAGTTCAAAAGCGGCCTGTCTTTTTTGTAAAAAAGTGCCGTCCGGTTGCTGCATAAAAAGTTTGGATGTATCGCCTGTTGCGCCACCCATAAAAAAGTCTTGCAAGCCGTCGCCGTTTACATCCGCTACAGCAAGTTTTGGGCCTTCAGTCGACAACATTTTTGGGATAAGCCGTTGGTCGTCAAAGTCCTTGTAGTCATTTTCTTTGTGATAAATATCGCCTTTAATGCTGGTGGCAGTTATATTCTGATAAATTGGCTTCACCTTTTGTGCGCCGGGTAAAAACGTTAAATTAGCAGCCGACTGGTTTAGAATGATGGCCTGGCCTGTTTTAATATTTTTTAAAACCTGCATTTTCATGTTGGGCCAAATAACTTTCAGGCTATCAATGATTTTATTAGTTCCTGTACCAAAATTCAATACAGGTTCGCTGCTGCTTTCAAAGCCGCGCGTGGGCTGTTGCTCCAATAACTGCTGCATGCCTTTGGTATAAATGGTAACTTTTGCACCAATACCAAACGTATTCATACCGCTGCCTTTTAAATTTACCTTCAGGTAGTGTGCGTGTGTGCGTTCGGAGGTCATATTCCTATAGATAAAAGCCTGGCCATTTTCGTTGTTTACAATCAGGTCAACGTCGCCGTCGCCATCAAGGTCGCCGTAGGCTGCACCATTGCTGAAACCCGGCGTTGTAAATCCAAGCCGGGCGGACTCATTTTTAAATTGAAGGTTTTTTTGATTTACAAAACCATAGCTCGTTATCGGCGTTTTGGGCATTTTATCCAAAAGGTCTTTAGCCCTAAAGCCCCCGTGCCTTATCCCGGCAGCCACCTCCTGGCTGCTAAAATAGGTCAGGAAATCCTGGTTTGTTAAATCCCTGCTGATGCCGTTGCTTACAAAAACATCCTTCCAGCCGTCGTTATTAAAATCAAAACAAAGCGCGCCCCAGCTCCAATCGGTAGCGCTGATACCGGCAAGGTCGCCTATCTCGCTGAAGGTGCCATCGCCATTATTCAATTGCAGGCAGTTTTTGGTGAACTGATGATGAAAATCGCCCCTTAATTTAGCGTTATACACATCGTATTCGTCGAATTTTGTGGTTGTTTTTAACCGGTAATCATTTTCGGGCAGCATATCGGTAGTGAAGATATCCGGTTTTCCATCGTTATTGATATCTGCTATGTCCGATCCCATCGACGATAAACTCATGTGCATGATATCATCGTTACTCACTTCCTTAAACGTACCATTATGCTGGTTTTGGTAAAGATAGTCGTGTTCAAAAAAATCGTTTGACACATACATATCGTCCCAGCCACTGTTGAACAGATCAGCCGCGCCGATACCTAATCCAAACCCTATTTCGCTCCCGTAAATACCAGCCCGGCCGCTAACATCCACAAAATGGCCATGCCCGTCGTTATGGTATAATCTATCTCCATTTACCGGATCGCGCCCGGTGCGCAATTCGCGACTATAACCAAAGCTACTTATAGGCCGGTAGCTGTTGTTTAACACAAAACAATCCAGAAAACCGTCGTGGTCGTAGTCAAAAAATATAGCCTGTGTGCCTAACCCCCCATCGGCTAAGCCATACTGCGCGGCTTCTTCTTTAAATGTACCATCCTTTTGGTTAATATATAGTTCATTGGCCCGGTCGGCGTTACCCAAACCGCCGCTGTTACAAATATATATGTCCAGCCAGCCATCACCATTAATATCAACCATGGTAACCCCGGTATGCCACCTGTGAAATTTATTTAACCCCGATTGGGCGGTTACATCCTTAAATTTCCAGTTGCCCTCATTAATATAAAGCTTGCATTCCCCCTGGTTTGAGGTAAAAAAAATATCCGGCTTACCATCGTTGTTCACATCGCCAATGGCAACACCACCGCCATTATAAAAATTACGAAAGTTAAAATCGTTATATTCACCGTCATCTTTAACCCTATTGTTAAAAGTTATGCCGGTTTGAGAGGAAGGGAGTAGTTGAAAAAGGGTGTCTTCCTTTTTAATTTCTTCCTTTTTATGGCAGGAAAAACAAAAAACAGCAAGAGCAAAATAGATAGGCCGGAATCGTTGGAGTTTCATTTATAGTAGCAAATATATACAACTAAAAATGGAGCAGTACTTAAATTACTACTCCATTTTATATTTTTTGATTACTAATTTAATTAATAACCTGTGTTTTGTGTTAAATTAGGGTTTGCGTTTATCGCAGTAGTTGGTATGGGGAACAACTGTGTGTGTTTATCAGGGTCAACAAAAGGTTTAAACTGCTTTTTGTCACCAAAATGGCCGAAACGGATCAAATCCTCTCTCCGCCAACCTTCCCAAACAAATTCACGGCCTCTTTCGTTCAGAATGCTGTCAAGTGCAAATGCCCCGGCACTGAAGTTCGGCATCCCTGCTCTTGCCCGTACTGCTGCGGTAAAGGTTAATGCGGTACCAGGATTGCCCAGGCGCATCAGGCATTCAGCCTTCATTAACAATACATCCGCATAGCGAAAGCAAGCCCAGTCCGCATCCTGGTTAGCG
The DNA here is from genome assembly GCA_044448725.1 of Sphingobacteriales bacterium. GTDB lineage: Bacteria > Bacteroidota > Bacteroidia > Sphingobacteriales > Sphingobacteriaceae > Mucilaginibacter. The sequence goes on from JBIOHE010000265.1 coordinate 4,758, forward strand.
TTACCTGGTGTAAGCTGCCATTTTTGCATGCGGACGCCATCATATTCAGTAGCGCTGGTTAAGCTTGAAACCTGCGGCCTGAAATTTAGTACGAGCGAGCTATCGCTACCCCTGGTCCGTATGGGTGTTACGCCATCTAACTGATATTGAATACCAAACTGGAAACCAGCCCGACGGGTATCCGAGGAATTGAACATCTGGAAAAAATCTGCATTTGTACTAAAACCATTCCATGGCCCGCCGGTGCTGCCCCAGCTGTATTTTGCCGCCTGGTTATAGTGAAACGTCGTCATTTGAATATTTTCGCCCTGTGCGTAAACGTGGTCATAAGGGACAACGAAAATGTTCTCGGTATTACCCTGGTTGTTATTGCTGGAAAAGTTATCCAAAAAATTTGGCTGTAATGAATAACCAGAAGTCATTAACGAATCACAATAAACAGAACATGCAGTGTAACCGCTGTTGTCTGTTGTGCCGGTAATAACATTCTGATTTAAGTACAATTTAGCCAGCAAAAAGTAGGCTCCCCATTTATTCATCCTGCCATACTGGCTTGGGTCTTGCGAGGAAGGTTTTGAGCTTAATAAGGGGCCGTTTGTTTTTAATTCCGTAATTAAAAAATTATAAATATCTGATGCCTTTGTGGTTTGCACCTTACTGGCATCGGTGCTCGATGAAACGATAAGCGGCACATTGCCCCAGTTGGTGAGCAGCAAATAATACTGATAAGCCCGCACTACTTTTAACTCAGCAATGGATTTGGCGGTAGCCGGCGTTGCCGGTAGCCCCTGCAAAAGTCCAAGGGTGATGTTTAAAGCCCCGATAGTACTATAAATATCGTTCCAGGCCCCCGAAATAGCGCCATGCGCCGCGGTATATTGGTGCAGCCAAAACTGGTTATGCGTACCTCCGTCGGCCCAGTCGCCGCCGATGCGGGTTGGGACAATTAATCCGTCGCCGGTACATTCCGCGTTAAACAGCACATCGCTGTTCCCGGATAAGTACCGCAATTTGGTATAGGTACCCAGCACGATTGATTTGAGGTAATCAGGGCTGCCGGCTGCGGCGGTTTGCGTTACGGTATCCAAAGCCGGGTTAAGTTGCTTTTTGCAGGAAAAAAGACAGACCCCGGTTAAGACCGCCGTGGTAATCAATAAATGTATCTTTTTCATATCTTTAAAAATTTATGTTTATTTAAGTATCATGTTAACTCCAAAGGATAATTCACGGGGACGGGGATAAGCCTGGGCCGGCAGGTCAATGCCGGTTTGGCCACCCACAGTTGTCAATTCAGGGTCGATACCTTTATAA
>JBIOHE010000266.1:0-6049 GCA_044448725.1 Sphingobacteriales bacterium
CCCTATTAACCATAATGGCCAGAACTCTATGTGAATATTTTGTGGAATAAAAAATTCCTTCAACAAAAGCACGGCGCCTACAGCCAATAAAAATATCCCTGCCAGGGCGCGGCCATTGCGGGGATTGTTTGGTGATCCTATATCGTTGTCCATTATTATCCTATTTAAAATGTTATCCAAAACTAAGGTAACATTATATGTATGCCAAACAAAAACTGGCAGTATATTTAAACTTATCGGTGAGGGCTAACAATTTGTCGGTGAAAAAGTATTCATTATTTCAAACTGGCTTCCACACTCCAGTCGTTCCCGCTCGAAACATGGTATTCCTTTGCGAAATCGCCTATATTTAAAGCAAAGGATAACTGCAGAAGGCTATTGATATAAGCAAGCGGTTTACCTTCGGCAACGGCGCCGAATGTTTGGCAGTAGGGCATTTCGCCTTTGTAAACAAGCTGGTGTTTGTGGTAAATGGACACATGTACAATATCGCCGGCATGCGGGTTCAGCTTGTTAAATAAAGTATCGGGGATGTTAGTCCATACGTTACCGTATTGCACATCAAGTACAGGTATATCACCCTTAACGGTGTTGCCGTCAAGCACCGCCTGCTGAAATGGGATGCTTACCACCTGTTTTGGTAATAGCGGACCAACCTGTTCAAAAGTGATCACCCCGGCTGCAAGGCGGGCGGCAGTATAGCCATATACATCACGGCCATGAAAGGTGAATGATTTTTTTGAATCCTGACGGCGGTTTACATTTTCATCGATTTCCCTGATCTCATCAATCCCTAATGAGAGGGCAACCAGGGTTAAGGTCCCGTTATCCGGGGTCACAATAAAATGGCCCGACTTTGTTTTCAGCACCACCGATTTTCGGCTTGTGCCCACACCCGGGTCAACTACCGAAACAATAACGGTGCCGGCCGGCCAGTATCTTACCGATTGTTCAAGGCGGTAAGCCGCTTCCCAAACATTATAGGCCGGGATATCGTGGGTGAGATCGAATAATTTTAAATCGGTGGAAACGCCCATGGCAACGCCTTTCATTTCGGAAACGGCGCCGTCCTTTAAACCAAAATCGGTTTGGAAGACCACTATTTTGTTTTGGGCAATGGAAAGCTGTGCAGTAGCCAAAAAGATCAGCAGACAGGCGAGTATTTGTAAGTTTTTATTCATGATGATTTAAAAGCCCAAAATAGTGGTTTTTATTTTGTTGAAAGATCGAAAAATTAAAAAAAGCCGGGCAGCACCACACCGCCCGGCTCTCAACCAAAACTAAACTAAATCACCTGTTAAATCTCTTTATAGCTGCTATCGGGATATTGTACATCCCTGATTTTATTATTATGCCTCATTATCGTCCAGGTGCCTGCACCGATAATGGCTAAGGGCCAAACGAGGCGTTCGGAATTATGAATATTTTCGGTAAATAAAAACGCTGTGCCTATGATGATCATCCATACCCAAACCTGTTTCCTGAAATTATATTTACCGCCCATATAAAGTCCGTAGGCGATGATCCACATCGGCCAGCTGAACAGCCAGCGGGGTATAAAAAACATATCGAACTGGTTGATGAGCAATAGGCCGCCAATTATCACGATGATAATCCCGGCCATTACTTTGCCATTATTTGGCTTATTGGGGCTTATGTTTTGAGTTTCCATTGTTTTGAGTTTTAAATCTTACCCAAATGTATGGCGGTATTGAAGGCCCGGCAATGGAATATTGGCGGGGTAGTTGCAGAGGTCGGTAAGCGGGGATAATCTTTCGGTGAAATAGATGCGACTATCTAACCCGCTGCCTGTGTCCTCACAGGCAGCTATCCTGATAGTCTGTGGGGACACAGACTATGGGAGTAACGATCACCTATGTTTACTAAGCCAATACCAAATCATCCGACTCCGACAGCTTTAGAAGCGGGTTATTCAATTTTGAAATTGTCCCCAAAACCCTTGTACGTACCTGGCCGCTTAGTATTGTTGGGATCAGGTTTTCCAGTTCTATATTTAACAGATGGTGAATAACAATCAAATCATTTAAGGTAAATGGATTTATCCCATTCATTAATTCAGACATATAGGTAGCGCTGCTGTGCCCCAGAATTACACCAAGGTCTTTCTGTGTTAATCCTTTTTCTTTTAATTTTGATTTGATGGCATTTTTCCTTTTTTCCAGGAAAACACGTTCCTGTTCTGCAAAATGCTCCGCCAAATCACTTTCCCGAACCTTTTCATCGGTAACATCCTGTTCAACCCAATGCTTATCTTCATAAGCTTTAAGCAAAGCCCTTAACTGTTGCCGGTCTTCAGTTAATTCCGGAAATTCCTTAACTAATAACCTCATCTGCCTATCAATTACAGATGCCCGTTGAAAATCAAGTTCAGTGCTTAATTCCCCTTTTCTTAATAGTTTCTTTAAACCAACTTGTAAATCCATAACCTTATATTTATATCCAACCCTGTTTAGCTAACCACTTTTTTATAACTGCTTTATTATTCTTAAAAACAGTATCATATTCCTTGTGGTTGCCCACCCATACCACAGTTGCCTCTCCATTAGCTTCAATTTCTATAAGTATTAAAGTACGATGAATGTTTATATCAAAAAAATAAAACCCATCATTATGAACCTGGTCCGCATCCGGCCTGTCTTTTAAAATTTCTTCTTTCGAAACCCAGATTTTGTTTTCAATTGTTGTTATTAATCCATCAATTGCATCACATAATAAAGTGTTGCCTTTATTCTTGTGCTTCAACTTCAACAATACCTGTTTGTTTGTGAGTCTCATTCAATTATACAAATATAAATAAAGTTCGGATATGATCCGAATTATAATAAATAAAATCCGCAGAAAAATTTGCAAAGTTTAACTCTAACCCGCTGCCTGTGTCCTCACAGGCAGCTATCCTGGTAGTCTGTGGGGACACAGACTACGGGAGTAATGATTACCTTAAAATTTGCGAAGTTTAACTCGGAGTTGTTTGTTTTCAAAGGCCTCGTTGAGGGCTTTGCCGTTTGAAAACTTCGCAAATTTGATGCGTCACACCTCCGGTTCCTGCTGGCTTAAGCAATGGAAACTGCCCAACCCCCAAATAATATCGGTTGAATCAATCCCGATAACTTTGCGGTCTGGGAAACAGCCCTTCAAAATATCCAGCGCTTTATCATCATTTTTTGAGCGGTAGGTTGGCACAACCACAGCCGAATTAGCGATGTAGAAGTTAGCATACGATGCAGGCAAACGCTGATCCTGATAGATCACCGGCTCCGGCATAGGCAGTTCAATTATATTTAGTTGTTTGTCATTTAACAGGCGCATGGTTTTTAAAGTCTTCAGGTTTTCCTGCAGAATATGGTAATTCTCATCGTTCCTGTTCTCTTCAACAACGGTCACAACGGTATCCTCATTCACAAAACGGGTTATGTCGTCAATATGACCATCGGTATCATCGCCGACTATGCCATCGCCAAGCCATAAAACCTGCTCTGCGCCATAATAATTTTGCAGGTAGCCTTCTATCTGTTGCTGATTTAGCTGCGGGTTGCGGTTTTTATTTAACAGGCAGGCTGTAGTGGTTATAACCGTACCCCTGCCGTTAAAGTCAACCGAACCGCCTTCCATTACAATACCCGGATGGTAAACAGGCAGACCAAACCGCTCCCCTATTTTTGTTGGGATCACATCATCCAGATCAAACGGTGGATATTTGCCCCCCCAGGCATTATAGCCCCAATCAACTATAACTTTTTGTTTTGTTTCGGGATTGATTAAAAATGCCGGACCATGGTCGCGGCACCAGGCATCATTGGTTGGGAAATGATAAAACTCAACGCGGTTAAGGTCGGCGCCAGCCATTTGCAGCTGTTGTTTTGCAAAGGTTTCCATTTGCTCATCAGCCACATTTATGCGCACTAACTCACCTTCAGTCAATATTTTTATAAATTCACAATATTTCGGATAGATCAAATTGATCTTTCCCGGCCACGATTCTTCCTTATGCGGCCAGCTCAGCCAGGTAGCGGTATGTTTGTGCCATTCGGCGGGGAAGTGGAAGTTAGTTAAGTCCATAGTCGATGGTTGATGTTTATGGATGGATTATCATTTTTTAAATTTGCTTCGCGGCCACCAGGCAATCGTCTATTTTGTCTGAACCATGATTCGCCTGATTTTAGGATTACATGATATTATTATTGTGAACGCGTTTGAACTGAAGGCTTTTAGATCCAAAATTTAGTAATAGTCCTATTTCCATTTTATATGCTTCAACATAGTTCATTGCTTGTGCTAAATGAACATCCTCTAAAGATGAGATTGCTTTTATTTCAACCATTATTACTTCTTCAACAAAAAAGTCTACTCTTCCGGTACCTATCTCCTCGCCATCGTAGTAAATGGTCATTTCCATTTCCCTGGTAAATCCCAATCCGGCTTTTCTCATTTCAATTTCCAAAGCCCGCTGATAAATGACTTCCTGAAATCCGTTACCTAATGTGTTGTGTACTTTCATGGCACAGCCAATTATTTTTTCAGTCAGCTCTTTATACTTCATAATCAAGAAATCGTAAAATCAAGTAAATCATGGTTCAGACAAATAGCAGTGATGCCTTTTAAGCTATTCATCTAAAAATCTTTTGGTGATTGGCTGGTACGAGTCAATCCTTCTATCCCTCATAAACGGCCAGTGACTTCTGTAATAGTCTGATTTATCCAAATCCAGTTCCTGCACAACTACTTCTTCTTCCGTATGGGATGCCTGGTACAATACCGTTCCGAAGGGATTTGAAAAAAACGACCCGCCCCAGAATTTTAAGCCTGCTTCTTCACCTGCGCGGTTTACGCTTACCACATGCACCCCATTTGCTACCGCATGCGAACGCTGAATGGTTTGCCAGGCATTATATTGTTCAATATTGGTTGCTTCGTCCTGGGTGGTAGCCCAGCCGATAGCGGTAGGATAAAATAATATTTCGGCGCCCATCAATGCCGTAATGCGGGCTGCTTCCGGGTACCACTGGTCCCAGCAAATGAGTACGCCTATGGTCGCAAATTTGGTTTTAAAAACTTTATAGCCGAGATCGCCGGGGGTAAAGTAAAATTTCTCGTAAAAACCGGGATCATCCGGGATATGCATTTTACGGTATTTGCCCAGATAAGCGCCATCAGCATCTAACACAGCAGTGGTATTGTGGTAAAGGCCCTGCGCACGTTTTTCAAATAAGGAAGCAATTATCACTACGCCTAATTCTTTAGCCAGCCCAGCCAGCGCATCGGTTGAAGGACCCGGAATGGCTTCGGCCAGCTTAAAATTTTCGTAATCCTCCACATCGCAAAAATAAAGAGAGGTAAACAGTTCCTGCAAACAAACTATTTGAGCGCCTTTTGCGGCAGCTTCCCTTACTTTAGTAATGGCTTTATCTAAATTCTCCTGTTTATCGGCAGTACAGGTCATTTGTACCAGGCCTACTTTTACTTTGCTCATCCTGCTAAAATTTGCGCAAAAATAGGTTTTTTTTAGTCCGAAAGTCGGAAAAGTCCGAAAGACCGGAAGAAAAAAGTAAAGTCGGAAAGGCCGCCCCGGCTTTCGGACTTTCGGACTTTCGGACTTCCCTGACTTTCGGACTTTACCCACTTCCTAAACAGCAATCAGCCCGTTTACTTTATCAATCAACTCTTCGAGGCCGAAAGGTTTGGCAATTATAGCGTCGCACCCGCAGCCCCAAAGGTCATCGTCCCCGTTCAGGTAAGCTGAGCAGATAATTACAGGAATGTCATTGGTCCGGGCGCTTGCCTTTATTTCGCGGCAAATATCATCGCCGTTATACCCATTCAATTTATGATCTACAATCACCAAATCGGGCCCGAATATTTTAATGGTTTCTAAAATCCTTTTGGCGTCTGAAGTAATATTCACCTCAAATTTCTCGTATGACAGGGCTTCTTTTACAATATCTAATATATCCTGATTATCGTCAAGCACTAATATCCTTTTTATCATAATTTTTTTTGACAGGGTTCGTAAGGTGTTGTCTTTACTTTTAAA
>JBIOHE010000267.1:0-6022 GCA_044448725.1 Sphingobacteriales bacterium
AAAATCGCACGACTACAGAAGGAGTTAGCTAAGTATGGATATAATATTCAAAAAGCAGCTTGACTATGAGTGTCTTACAAAGGCGTCATTATAAGCGCAGCGAAGGATCTTCTACGCCATGCATGTAGCCGACCCGTCGCTTCAAGATGCTTCACTGTGTACAGGATGACAACCAGAAAGTTTATTTTTTTATCATGCTGAATGTTTGAAGCATCTTCTACGCCATGCTTATCGGCGACCTGCCTCTTTGAGAAGATTCTTAGCTACTTCTAAGAATGACAGAGGGTGTTAATCATTTTATCCATAAATTGACCCAGTGAAATGAGTTTAATAAAGCCGGTAATTTTTACTGCCACTCCCTGCCGCCACTTCAGCTCTGCCACAAATCTCAGCCTGATATCCCCCAACAGTTAAGCATTATTAGTTGAGCCTGTTTTACTTTTTTTTCTTTTTTGAGTCTTTCAGTATATTTTTGTCATCTGTATCCAATTTGCGTCTGGTTTTTTTAACATCAGTAGCAGGAGGAAGGTTCTCAGGGTATATTCCTCTTTCTGTCAGCATTTTTCTTACAGCTGTATTATTATCAATGTGTTCTTTTTCAATAGGGTTATGCCCTTTCAGGTCTTTGCTTTGCACATTCAGCCCGGTCATTTCGGCTGCAAGGTCTTTTGCTTTTATACTAATGGTTGGTAAAAAATCGGCAAGGGGCCGGGTTTCGGGTATCCCGAGTTTGTTTTTTAGTTGTTGTGTTGAAAGCCGGAAAAGGGCCTGGTCGCCTTTTGAACGAATTATAGCAAAGCCCTTGTTGTCAACGCCCCGCTCAAACAATATCCCAGAAAGTTGTTTTTCTGTCTGGCTTAATTTTTCGCGGGCTTTTACACGTTCATATTCCAGCAGGCGTTGTTCAATAATTTCGGCCCTGCGGGTTTGTACAGCAAAATAATTCTGTGCAAAAGCAATTTCGCTCTTACGGCTGTCTCCATTTTGCGCAACCAGGTAACAGGCGTAACGGGTAAGCGCAATATCGTCAATTATTTGTTGAGCGCCTTTACCTGCCTGTATCACCTTCCTGACGTCAGGAAAATGATCGTCAACTTCTTCTCCTGCATTTTTGCAAGCTTCCTTCGCTTTTTGAATAACCTTTTCAAAGTTTTCCCATTTGCTGTAACCCAACAGAGTTTGCAGTACCCTTGCGCTCCAGCATTCAATGCCCTCAATTTCGGATGCAGCACATTCAAACTGTTCAAAAAGTTGTTTTATTTCTTCGGTTTTCATTTTATATAATATGGTTTAGGGTTTTATTCTCTTTGGTTATTGCAATTGTTCTCCGTTTGTAATTAAACAAATGTTGTAATTATATAGCACGTTAACAAATATTTCAAACTGCCCGCTACCCTATCATCTCCAGCAACTCATCATCGCTGATAATCGGAATATTCAGTTTCTGTGCTTTCTCCAGTTTAGCGGGGCCCATATTATTGCCTGCCACCAGGTAGTTGAGTTTAGCCGATATGCTGCTTACTATTTTACCCCCGTTTTGCTCAATGATTTTCGTTAGCTCATCCCTCGAATATTTTTCGAATACGCCTGATATGATAAAAGTTTTGCCGCTTAATACCTCACTGGCCAGTTTTACTTCTTTTTCTTCGCTCACAAACTGCAGGCCCTGCGCCCTCAATTTTTCAATTTCGGCCTTGTGTTTTTCATTGCCGAAATATTCCTGCACACTAAGCGCTATCCTGTCGCCAATTTCTTCAACGGCATTTAGTTCTTCAAAAGAAGCGGCTGCCATGCGGTCGATATTTTTAAAATAAGCAGTGAGCCTTTTTGCTACAGTTTCGCCAACATACCTTATGCCCAAACCAAACAACACCTTTTCAAAAGGCATTTGTTTTGATTTTTCAATCCCATCCAGCATGTTATTGATTGATTTTTCGCCAAACCTTTCCAGTTGTTTTAGCTGGTCGCTATGCAGGTGCAGGTCGTAAATATCGCTGATCTTATGCAGTAAGTCATTTTTATAAAGCGTTTCAATGGTTTCATCGCCCAAACCGTCGATATTCATGGCTTTGCGACCAATAAAATGCTGCATTTTACCAACGATCTGCGGCGGGCAGCCTTCCTCGTTAGGGCAGTAAAAAGCAGCTTCGCCTTCCTTGCGCTCCAGCGGAGTGCCGCAGGCGGGGCAGGTGGTTTGGTAAAGGATGGGCATTGCACCGGGCCCCCGTTTATCCAAATTAACTTTGATGATCTTTGGGATAATCTCGCCGCCTTTCTCCACATATACCCAGTCGCCTTCATGCAGTTTAAGGCGTTTTTCTATCTCATCGGCATTATGCAGCGTGGCCCGTTTTACAATTGTTCCGGCCAGTAGTACTGGTTTTAAATTTGCAACGGGGGTAACTGCGCCGGTGCGCCCTACCTGGTAGCTTACGCTCAGCAGTTCAGTTTGCACTTCGGCAGCTTTATATTTATAGGCAATGGCCCAGCGCGGCGATTTGGCTGTAAACCCAAGCTCTTCCTGCTGCTGGTAGTTGTTTACTTTGATAACAATGCCGTCGATATCATAACCAAGCCCGAAACGGTTTTTGTCCCAGTATTCAATAAATTTTAATACCGCGTTTATATCGCTGCAAAGGCGGCTGTGTACATTTGTTTGGAAGCCCCATTCCTTTACAGCCTGCAAACTTTCCCAATGAGTTTTAAAAAAAGGCTTTTCTGTATATAGAAAATACAGGAAACAATCCAGCGGACGTTTCGCCACCTCGCCCGAGTCCTGCATTTTTAGGGTGCCCGATGCAAAATTACGGGGATTGGCGTAAGGAGTTTCCTCATTTTCAAGGCGTTCGGCATTTAACCGTTCAAAAGCTTTAAGGTGCATAAACACCTCCCCGCGGATTTCAAAATCATCCGGATAACCGGCGCCATGCAGTTTTTTGGGTATGGTGCTGATGGTACGCACATTGGTGGTCACATCATCGCCCTGAATACCATCGCCACGGGTAACTGCGCGAAATAGCATGCCTTGCTGGTAGGTAAGGCTGATGGACAGGCCATCAAACTTAAGTTCGCACACATATTCAAAATTATCACCTATGGCTTTTCGTATGCGCTGGTCAAAATCAAGCAGGTCCTGCTCACTATAGGTATTGCCAAGCGACAGCATGGGCCAGCGGTGCTTCACGGTAATAAACTCTTTGGTAATAAAGCCGCCAACCCTTTTTGCCGGCGAATCGGGGTCGGCAAATTCCGGGAATTGCTTTTCGAGCGCGGTAAGCTCTTCCAGTTTTTTGTCAAAATCAAAATCCGAAATGGTAGGCATGGCCAGCACATAATAATTGTAATTGTGCAGTTTTAATTCTGACGACAATGATCCGATCCGTTTTTTTGCTTCTTCAGGTGACATAGAGCGAAGGTAAGAAAAAGTCCGAAAGACCGGAAAGTCTGGAAGTCCGAAAGTAAACATGCCAATCTATTTAATATTCAATTACAAATGACAAAAGCACCAATGAACAAATGAGCCAGTGAGCTAATGAACTAAGAAAGCTTAACATTTTTTAACGCCAGGATTTAAAAAATACGACCATCTTTACATCACTAAGCCCTCTTAAAATAATTGTTATTTAAACCCTGTCGTCCATGAAGCACTGTATATTGCTTGCCATGTTTTTGTTGAACTTGTCTGTGCTTTTTGCACAAACGCGGCTAAAGGGGATTGTTATTGATTCGGAGAGCAATAAACCTGTTCCATTTGTAAGCATCGGGATCATCAGCAAAGCAGATGGCACGGTTTCAAATGTGAACGGGGCGTTTGAGATTAGTTTGGATGCGGCGATAACCGACGGCGATACCCTGAGATTTTCGAGTATTGGCTATAGAACCAAAGATTTCCTGGTTGGGGAGCTGCGGAAGAAATACAGCAATGCGCTGTTGGATGTTTCATTAGCAAGGGCCGTTAACGAATTAAAACAAGTGGTTATTAAGGCCAAACATGCTGAAGTAAAAATACTTGGCTACCAAACCACTTCGAAATTGCTCGGACTGGGCTTTGGCGCCAACTCCATCGGTTCGCAGGGAGGGGTAAGGCTAACTGTTAAACATCCAAATACCAATCTCGAAAGCCTTAGTTTTTTTATCATTCAGAATTCTTTTGAAAGCCTGACTTTCAGGGTGAATGTTTACGAAATGGTTGACGGCAAACCCGGCAACAATATTTTAAATGACAACATTATTTTTAAGATAGGGGATAAACAAAGCGGCAAAATAACGGTTGACCTTAGCTGTTACAATATTTATGTAAATAAGGATGTTTTGATAGCCCTTGAGTGGATCGGCGCTAAACCCGCAACAGCCGGAACGCTTGACGTAGCCGCCGTTGTTTTTGGTTCAACCTATTTCAGGCAGGCGAGTCAATATTTTTGGATGAAAAAAGGGACAGGTCTGGGCATCAGCGTGAAAGCGAATTATTGAGGGTAGGAAAAAAGAGATTAGAGAAAAGAGGTTAGAGATTAGTTAAGACCTTCGGAGTTCGAAATTCAGTATTCGATACATATTAACCTCTTCAATTAATGCCTTTGGCTTCATGGAACATCAGTAGTATTTACCACTATATTAAATGTCATCGGGATAGTCATCCCGCCAGGTGCTTTGGGGTTATCTGCTATTTCAATATTGCCCGACATGAGCTGCCTTAAATTCACTTCGCTTATCCAGCCGGTGTCTTTACTAACCTTAATATCAATTAGCGAAGTTCCGTTTAGGTTATATTTCATGGATAAGCCATTTATTGCAGCCGCTTTGACATCTTTATCCGAAACCAATGTGCCGTCGCCATGGATCTGGTAAAAATCGCCTGTTACATCAACTAACTGATAGGTTGTTGCAACATTTGCCTTTGCCGGGGAGGCCGCAACTGTGTTTATGGTCCAGGTATCGTTTTTACCTACTGCTGCTGTTGGAAAAATGGCGGTGCCCATCTCCAGAACATCCTTAAATGAACCGGCGCCAAAAGATTCGGTGAACTGTTTTTTGAACTGCTGCTTTTTCGCAGTATCTATCTTCGGAAAGCCGTCGAATACAGTGTTTATCATTTTTTGAATATTCTCCACCGACGTTACCTTGCCGCTTTTACTTAACGTGATATTGAAGGGGTGATTCATCATTGCCGCCATGATGGATGAAGGCAGATCAAGTGCGCTGCTTTTTTTTGAATCCATATCAATGGTGGTATCGGCCATCTGTATTTTCATGGCGATGGATTGGTAACTTACTTCCATGTTATAGGCGGAATCGCTGATGTCAGCTACCTTAAAAGCCATTTTGAACGAAGCCGTTAAATCAACTTTGTTTTCCTTTCCGCTCATGCTTTGAACTATGGCAGAAGTCCCGGTATTGCTGAGGTAATAAATGCCTCCTTTAACCAAGAGCAGCGCAGGTGTAAACTTTTGCGCCCGGCTGGGGCTGAGGATAACAACAAATAAAAGCAGCGTAAAAAAATATTTCATAGATTAATCATAACCGGTTTGATTTCAAAACGGTCAATAAAGATATTACAAAGTATCAGAATGGCAAAAAGGCGGGAATTAGGTTAAAAAGTAATAGCCAGTCTCTCAACCCTGGCTATTACTCAAACTAACATTATCATTAAATATTCACTCTGTAGCTTATACGTTATTGTTGTGTTTGGGGTTACAAAAAAAATGCCCCTGCGTTATGAGCAGAAGCAACACTTATGATAGAATATCATTGAAATTTAACCTTGAAACCGGGTTAAAATTAATGCAACGTCCTGCGTTTGATCATTGAAATGCTGACTTTGATAATGAAAAAAACAGGGACTGCCTGTATAATAATTCCGATCCAAGCGAGTGTAGTCATGATAATGCGAATTTGAGACCAAATAATGCTAAATAGTACAAAAATCATACCCGAAAAACAAAAATAGCCTCCTTGAACGGGAATAGAACTTTTTTATTTTTCCGGTTTCTTTTAAAGTAAATTCAACAAACAGTATGTGTAATTA
>JBIOHE010000268.1:0-6012 GCA_044448725.1 Sphingobacteriales bacterium
AGTATATCTCTTTATGCAACATTGTTATTACAATATTGTTTTTTATTTAATTTATTTAACTAAAGTGAAATTAAATACTATTGACTTGCTGTTGGATCTATTGCGCAGCATGAAAATAATTGGTTATTCAATAAATTATTCTTTATTTTTGTGTATGCAAACACTCGAAATAAAGGTGCCTGACAACAAAACCCAACAGGTTAAGGAATTCTTAAAAGAGTTGGGCGTTACTGTTAAAGAAAAAAATATCCCGAATGCCGGTACTATTGCAGCGATGGATGAGCTGAAAGCGGGCAGGGGTAAGAAGTTTAAAAATGTTGAGGAACTTTTCAGCAGCATCTGATCCCCGGCTATGTTCGAAATTGTTACCTCATCCAAATTCCTAAAAGATTTAAAATTACTTAAAAAACGATCTGTTAACGACTTCCAGACCTTGAAGCAGTTAATAACAGTTCCCGCCGAAAAAGGGCATAACGGACTCGAAAAAAAGCACCGGCCACACAAACTTAGCGGCGATTATAAAGGCTACTGGGAATGCCATGTAAAACCTGACCTACTGCTTATCTGGGATGAAAATGAACAAATAAACCTGCTTGAACTGGTTCGAACCGGTTCGCATGGTGATTTATTTTAATCTTTCTTTTTTTCATCTTACTGCTGTTGCTTCTTAATCTGCTTTTCCTCCTTTTTCGCTTTTCTTTCGGCTTTTTTCATGCCTTTAGCCTGCGCCTTTTGTTCCTTTTCGGTGGTGGGTGCATTGGCTGCTTGCTGCTGCGCTGTCCCTATTCCCGCGCAAGACTTAATACCAGTAAATAATGTAGCCCAAATGCTTCCAAAAAACGATACCTCAGGTGGTCGTACATAAGCCACGCCAGCCTGTCTTGCTGTTTCGCCGGGGTCATCAGGGTTATTGCCTTTGAGCACAATTAAATTGGCAACCAGGCTAACCAGCGGCTTTTTAGTATAGCCGTTCTGCGCATCGTGCCGCAGCATGGCCACTTTCATGTTGTTATATAAAAAGGAGACCTTCCCTGTGGATGTTTTTTTGGTGCTGCGGATATTAAAATCGAGGCTTTTCACGTCGCCGGATACAAACTTCGCCAGGCCAAATGGCATAACAACGGAGTTACCTGCCGGCAAATCAATGGGGCCGAGGTGACCGCTGTAGTTGTAGTCGTAATTACCGCTTAAATTAAACGCAAAAGCCAGATCCATCTTTCCTTTTCCCATCAGGCAGGTGCTAAGTATAACTGTGCTTTTATCATGCGGTTTGATCATCTCCGGCTTATTGGTAATGTGGAGAAAACGGCCCGATGTATTGCCGAACAGGACGGCACCGGCTTCCATTGATTTTTTATTTTGCACTTTATATATTACGTCGATATGGCTAAGGTCGAGCGTATCGACATTCAGGCGGGCTTTTAAATTGCGCAGCACCCAATTGGGATAGGTGACAATCCTGTCCGTTTTTTTAGGCCCGCCATTAGGATTGTCGTACACCTCAAATAATCCTTTTTCAATAATCAGGTGCTGAATGTTCAGCTCCTGATTATTGCGGAAGCTTTGAAAATCGAAATTATTCAGCACCACCGAATTCAAATGCAGCGTATAGCGGTCCCACGTTTTCTTAGCATTTGCGAAGAAGATTGTGGCCGCTATCGGTTTCATTTCGATGCCGTAAATGGAGAGCCGCGAATTATGGGCGGAAAAATGAATTGATTTTACCCCGAATTTATACAGCCCATCTGCTGTTGCCCATTTAAAATGGTGAAGATCGGTGATGATATCCCTGCAAAATAACGACCTTGTTTTATCAGCCTGCGTGGCCGAATCGATCAGCAGGTCGGTTGCCTCGAGGTTCATCTCTTTCAATGTCAAAACCTCCGGCTTTAAGCCTGTACAATCTTTATAGGTAAGATGAATGTTATTTAAGTTAATACTGCCAACATGGATGAATTTGAGGCTCCTGGAGATCTTTTGATAAAGCGTACTGTCGGGTTTTTTAACCGCATCGGGGGGCCCGTTTCCATATTTGCTGACAGATAGTTGCGGTTCATCCAGGGTGATTTGCCCAATATCCAACTGCTTGTGAAAGTATAATTTAAACGGATGCACACCGGTGATCAGCAATTTTTCAACCTTTAGTCCGTATAATTCAGCAGGCGCCACGCGCCGGCGCTGCAATTGGTGATATATTGCGGTATCGGGTATCAACGTAACATCATAAAGTGTAGCCGTGCCGCGCAATACATGTAAGTCGGCCCGGCTGAAATTTATCCTGTATAAGCCTCCGGAACTCTTTAAAACTGTACTTTTTAGCCTTTCAGAAAGTTTTGGGGTTAAATAACTGTTGATGAATATAAGAGGAATTAAAACTACAGCAACCACGCACGCAACTACAATTGTTATGATAGCCCGCTTACGCCTTGAAAATTTAGCTGCCATTATTTGCTTGCTTAAATGCTTTTAAGCAACCTTGCCTGGCGGCTTTATAATTTACAACAACGGGATGCCCATTTTGTTAATGGGAAAAATTATAAGGGTTGAAATTGTCTTCCGTCAAGAGGGGAACCGCACGGGGCCATCGCTTTAAATCGCACATTTTTCAATCACGAAACACGTTAATTAAATTCGTGTAATTCGCATTAATTCATGAATTTAGCGCCTCTATAAAAACCATCATGGATAAAGTTACCGAACTCGCAAAAATGATCGATCATTCGCTGTTACACCCAACAATGACCGATGATGACCTGTTACAAGGCTGCCTGCTGGCAAAAAAATACAATGTCGCCACCGTTTGTATCAAGCCTTATGCTATCAAGGAAGCGCTTGAATGGCTCAAAGGTTCGGATGTGATGGTATGCGCCGTAATAGGATTTCCCCACGGTAACAGCAGCACCGCTGTAAAGGTTTATGAAACGGAACAAGCCTGCAAAGACGGTGCCCATGAAATTGATATGGTGGTAAATATCGGCAAGGTTTTAGGTGAAGACTGGCAATATGTTGAGGCTGAAATTGCCGAAATCGTCGCCGTAACCAATAAATACAATGCCGCCTTGAAAGTTATTTTTGAAAACGATTATCTGCCGGATGATAAATTTAAAATACGCTTGTGCGAAATCTGCAGCAAGCTAAAGGTTGCATTTGTAAAAACATCCACCGGCTATGGTTTTATAAAGGGTGACGACGGCAAATATTCGTATGAAGGCGCAACAGAAAAAGATTTGATTTTGATGCGAAAATATTCGGCCCCCGAAGTGCAGATAAAAGCCGCCGGAGGTGTGCGCACACTTGATGACCTGCTAAAAGTGAAGGCGCTCGGCGTAAGCCGGGTGGGCGCAACTGCAACAGCAGCTATATTGGAGGAAGCCAAAAAGAGATATTAACACGAATTGCACGAATTAAGGCGAATGTTCACGAATTTTAAAATTGAAGGATGGGTTTCAATTTATGACACCCAATATTTTATTTAGATGAACGATATGGATCAGTACAACAACTGATCATAAGGATACCTCGCGATATGCTGCGATTTCACTTCTTCATAAAGCAGCGCCCTGAATTCATCGATGTTTTCCTTTTTTGTTGCCGAAATAAAAATAGCCGGACTGTTATTCTTAGCCATCCAGCTATGCTTAAAATCATCTAAGGTTAATGGCTCGGCCTGCTGATCCATCTGGTGCTGCGTTGGCTGAAAGGCATCTATCTTGTTAAAAACAGTGATCACCCGTTTGTCAATAGCCCCCAGGTCTTTCAGCGTTTCATTTACCGTTCTGATCTGGTCCTCAAAATTGGGGTGCGAAATATCCACCACATGGACCAGTATATCCGCTTCCCGAACTTCATCAAGGGTCGATTTAAAACATTCAACCAAATGGTGGGGCAGTTTCCGGATAAAACCAACCGTATCCGACAACAGGAAAGGCACATTTTCAATCACAACCTTCCTAACTGTAGTATCCAGCGTGGCAAACAGTTTATTCTCAGCAAAAACCTCCGATTTGGAGATCATATTCATAATAGTTGATTTACCAACGTTGGTATAACCTACCAATGCAACACGGATCAGCTGACTCCGGTTTTTACGCTGGGTTTCATTCTGACGGTCGATATGTTTCAGTTTTTCTTTCAGGAGGGATATTTTGTTCAGGATCAAACGCCTGTCCGTCTCAATCTGCGATTCACCCGGACCACGCATACCGATACCGCCCTTCTGCCGCTCAAGGTGGGTCCATAAACGGGTAAGGCGGGGCAGCAGATATTGCAATTGGGCAAGTTCCACCTGCGATTTGGCCTGTGCAGTTTGTGCACGCCCGGCAAAAATATCCAGGATCAGGTTATTGCGGTCGAGGATCTTTACCTGTAATTCATTTTCAATATTACGCAGCTGCGACGGGGTAAGTTCATCATCAAAAACCACCATATCAATTTCTTCTTCGGTCACAAAGGCTTTAATATCTTCCAGCCTGCCCGAGCCCACGAAGGTTGCCCTGTCCGGCCGCTGTAGTTTTTGAGTAAAGCTTTTTACAGTTTCCGCACCGGCGGTGGCAACCAAAAACTCCAGTTCTTCTAAATATTCTTTTGCCTGCTCTTCAGTTTCGCCCTGTGTAACTACACCAACCAATACAGCCCGCTCCTGCTTCACAGCAGTATCATAAAATTTTTGCTTCATTCAGTAATGATTTAACAATCAGGGTGCAAATTTAGTGAAATGGGAGGGTTTTTATGTTAACCCTTTAATTTACATTTTTTCGACTCAAAAAGGTGTTAATAGTTTTCCAGGAATGCGTCGATCTCCTCTTCACTGTCAAATTTAAGAATTGCATCCGCCAGGTTGCGTTGGCCTTTTGCCAAAGCAATCGCCGATAAGGCTGCTATTATAGAATTGAGGCTGCTATCCCGCTTCATCGTTATAAGGGCAAGTTCTTGCAAATTCTCAACTGATTTTTCATAAGCTGGCGCTAATTTGCCCGGAAGCTTAGGATTATTTTTATGCCTTTGTATCTCAATAAGCGAAACCAGCGCCAATACATTGTAATCAACCAATTGGTTATGTGTCGCTATTCTCACTAAATGAGGAACAGCATAATAAGAGGCCAAACCTACATCGCCCTGATGGTGGAGTTCATTCCATAATTCTTTATATACAGAATCTGCTGCTTCTAATGTATCAGCTTTTCAAGTTGCCTTAAAGCTTCAGACGCGTCATATAATGTGCCCTTATAACCTCCTTCTAACTCTTTCCACCTTACATCGGTTAAATCAAGCATTGGTTCATTTATTGGAGGTCTGGGAAAGAACTTGCCTAATGTAAATGTCATAGTGTATCTAAAAACTCATTATTATCAATTAACTCACCGGTGGCTCCTTCAATTATAGCTCTTGCCATACCAAAATCTTCAAGGTCGGCTTCACTCAGCAATTTGGCTTTTATACCCATCTTCTCAGCAATTGTAATTAAAAGCTGAATATCTTTTTTTGATTTGCCCGATATGATCGCTGTTTCCATATAATACAATTCTAACAAATTGATTTAGTTACACGCGAACTAAAAGGCTGCAATTCAAATCTACGCGCCGTCACCAAACGTTCCTAACGGAACGTAAAGATACTTTTTTACATAATCTACCAACCAGACATCCCTACGGGATGTTGTAATCATATTAACATCCCGTAGGGATGGCCGGTCGGTAGAAAAAATAACCCGGCACCTGGGCGTTCCATCGGAACGCATGGTGAAAAAGCGTAGGTTTGAATTGCTCGTCTGGAAATCGTTTCTTCCTTTTCATCAATGTAATATTGCAACGCTTAAATTCTACCGCTCCAGCTTCGCCACCCTTGCTGGCGTATCCTCTCCGGAAACTATCGTTCTTGAACTTAGCGCAATTGCCTTTATGGTTGCTGCGATATTGGCTACATCCAATGTGCTGAATTCATCTTTTACCGTATGATACAATTTATCGATATCAATCTGATCGGTTGATATGGTGTGTGCCGGCACGCCCACCC